>JACFND010000074.1:5284-7188 GCA_019455045.1 Flavobacteriia bacterium | reverse complement strand
TTACCGTTTTTGTATGTTTTGATGATTGCAATGTTTTCAAATCTGCTGTTTTTCATCATACGTTTCAGATGGTCAGTTTATAAATACAACAAAGAATTCGATGAAGAACAGATTAAAAATTGAAAGAGCGATAGCAAATCTGACACAGGCTGAACTTGCCGAAAAGGTCAATGTGAGCAGACAGACTATCAATGCATTGGAATTGGGAAAATACGTACCGTCCACTGTGTTGGCGCTGAAAATATCTGAAGTATTTGGGAAAACTGTAAATGAAATTTTTGAATTGGAAGCTTCTGATTAATATTTGAGTCGGAAATGCTGAAACAGCGACTGTAAATAACTGAAAGTAAGCACTAATTAAATCTTTAAATCATGAAAAATAAGGTTTTTATTTCATTGTTTATCATGTTGATTGCAATGATGACTACGGTTACTTCCTGTTCAGATTTAGAAGAAGTTTGAACAGATGAAATCTTTGGAACTTAAAGAAGGTTTTCTTGAAGAAGAAACCCTTTTGGGTGATAACATCTATCTGCCCGAAGGGACTCGCTGGTCCTATACGAATGAACAAAAGAATGAAGTTATTTTTGAGTTGCCGAAAGAATATATTTTTCTACTTAAAAATGTAGAATCGGGGGAATATATTTTGTCAAACAAAGGTGGCGGTTATTCCTGTTCATGTACCGGAGGTGGAAATTGTCAGGTTTTTTCTTTTGAAAACCTTGGATTTGGATGCTTACAGAATACCTGTGTCGATTCATGTATCGGCAGCATGAATTCAGCAAAAGAACCGAATCTTCAGATTGTTGGTGTGTTAAATGCAAATAATGATATGCTGGATGCAAATATTTCTCAAAAGAAAGCAAGCTTATCGAGTGATGGCATAGAAGGCTTTTTCAAAGTAGATGAGGTTAAAAATGAAATCAAAAGAACCTATGATTTTCTTTATGAGAATATTGAAAAACCCGATTTTGAATCCGGTATTTATAATCCTGATCAGTATCTGTATGCCAAAGTTTTACTTTATGGATTTGAAATAGGGGTTATAATTCCAAACGACGCCGGTTTGCTGAAACTGTTGCCAAATCTAAATACTTATTCGTTCGCTGATGTGAAATCGTCATCTTTTTGTAATTGTAATGATGAAAGCCAGGAGAAATGCAATCTTAAAAAAACAGAGATTTCGAATTATACCACATATTATTGCAATGATTGAATAACTCTTAAAAAAAAATAACATTTCCCCAAATTAGTCCGAAAAGCAAATTTTCCAATTGTAGGAAAGTTTGCTTTTTTTATTCACTTCTCGGATCTTTCTTCAAACCGATTTTTCCGCAACGGCTGACTTCCAGCGACGGAAAACCAAAATCTGAAACCACTTTTCCTTCCAACAGATACAGACCTTCACCGCGCAACGGATATCTTTTGAGCGATGGCGGAAAATGGATGGTATCAAAAAAATCACCTTCAGCATCGAAGAAAGTTCCAAACTTCATCAGCTGACCGTTTTTTGTCCGTGTCTTTTTTGCGGTGACAAATTCGCCGACCATCCGTATTGTCTTTCCCTGAAAACGGATAAAATCCTTTGCCTGTGCATCACCTCTGTAATTTGATTTGGCCAGATTAAAAAGCGAAGCCGAAACCGGAAATCCGATCAGCTCAATTTCGTCATACAGATCTTCCAAAACCGAAGTTTCCAGTTCGGGCAGCACGATTTTTTTTGAATCTGTTTCAAAAAGAGCAGGAGAGGAGGCGGTACCCGATCGTCCGTTCAGCAGCAGATGAGCTTCCCACAGCAGTTCTTTTTTGTTTGGATTAAATTCTCTGAAAGCGCCGCAGCGAATCAACAGTACAAACTGTTCCAGACCGATGCCCGTCCGGATTGCAAAATTCTCGGGACCGGT
>JACFND010000074.1:1511-5184 GCA_019455045.1 Flavobacteriia bacterium | reverse complement strand
GAATAACCCGCAAAACTCTCCATCTGACGCCAAATTTCTTCGGATGTTTCAACCGGATATTTCATTTTTTTGCAATGATTAAAAAATTTATCCTTTATTTCGGTCAGATGATGCGCGCCTCTGTATTTTCCGCTCATCATCCGTCTGAGTACATCCGCATCCGCCAGATCGAGACCGCCGTAATGATGACCGATCTTCATCACATCTTCCTGATACACCATTACACCGTAAGTTTCCTTCAGCAATTCCTCAAAAACCGGATGCAGATATTTTACTTTTTCGGGCTGATGATGTCTTTCGATATAAGCCGCCATCATACCCGACGAAGCCACACCCGGCCGAATGATCGAACTTGCCGCCACCAGCGTCAGATAATTGTCACAGCCGAGTTTCTGAAGCAGCTGACGCATCGCCGGACTTTCAATATAAAAACAGCCGATCGTCTGACCCGACTTGAGCTGTTCTGCAATTTTCGAATCTTCAAAAAACCGTTTTGGATTGTCGGTCTGAACCGCTTCACCGGTATTGGTCTTGATGATTTCTCTGCATTCTTTGATGTGACCGATTCCGCGCTGACTCAGTATGTCAAATTTCTCAAAACCGATTTCTTCCGCAGTGTACATATCAAACTGTGCGGTCGGAAGTCCTTTTGGCGGATAATCCAGTGCGGTATAATAAGTCAGCGGGAGTTCCGAAATCAAAACTCCGCTTGAATGGATGGTCCGCTGATTCGGAAAATCGGACATTCGGCCGTAAACACTCATAATCAGCTGACTGACTTCATTTTTATTGATCGGATCTTCGGGATAATGAATCAGATGATCGATTTCGGGTTTTGGCAAACCGTAAATTTTACCCAGTTCACGGATGATGCTTTTTGATCTGAAAGTGCTCATTGCGCCCATCAGACCGGTATGTTTTGAACCGTAACGGACAAAGATATAATCATAAATATCATCTCTTTCGTCCCATGAAAAATCGATGTCAAAATCGGGCGGCGTCTTTCGTTTTGGATTCAGAAAACGCTCAAAATAAAGACTGAGTTCGATCGGACATACATTTGTAATTCCCAGACAGTAAGCAACCACGCTGTTTGCCCCGCTGCCCCGTCCGACGTATTCAAAATTTCGGTTTCTTGCATAACGGCAGATGTCGTCTGTAATCAGAAAATAACTTGAAAAATTAAGCCGGTCTATGATTTCAAGCTCGCTCATCACTCTTTCACGCGCGATTTTGTCATTTGATCCGTATCTTTTTTCAAGACCTTCCAATGTATATTTTCTGAGCAACCGACGGTCATCGCTGTGATTTCCGGTAAAAGTCTGTTTGTTTTTCACACTGCCAAAATCAAAATTAAAACTGCATTCGGCCAATAATTTTCGGGTGTTGACGATCAGTTCGGGAAAATCGGCATAAACTTCCATCAGTCTGCTTTTTGGTGCAAAACGTTCGCTTTGATCTGCATACTGATTTTCTTTGAGCTGAGAAATCAGCAGATTGTGATCGATCGCCCTCAACTGAATATGAAGATTGTAATCTTTTTTTGGAAATGAAACCGGCGACAGTATCACATAACGGTTTCTGTTTTTTGAATCTTCAAATCTGATCCGATTCAGCTCGCCCGGACGGATACCGATGTATTCATTTTCGCTGAGCTGTTCCGGTTTTTTTGACAAATATGGATAGACAACAAAAACCCGGTTAAAATTTGGCGGCTGTTTCGGATAATCTTTTTTGTCTCGATTTCGGCTGCTCACAAATTCGTTGAGTTCTCTAAAACCTTCGTTGTCTTTTGCAATTCCGATATAGAGCAGTTCGTCACGGTTTCTGAATTCGATTCCCGCCAGCGGATTGAGACCTGCCTCACGTCCCAAACGGACAAAATCCAATACCGCCGAACTGTTGTTGATATCGGTCAGCACAGCGGTTTCATAACCGTTTCTGATCATTCCGGAAATCAGTTCTTCCGAACTGAAAGTTCCGTAACGCAGACTGTAATAACTGTGAAGATTGAGTAGCATTTGAATCCAAATTATTTAACAAACAAACCGCCTCTTGAAACCGATTTGAAGCCGTATCGGTTTCGAATATGATCCATCGCCAGATTCAGATTCAAATCTTTCTCGTCATCATCAAACAGGCTGATCTGATAACTTCCGCGAATCAGCCGGCTGAATCTCACACCAATCAGCCGGATCAGCATCCTTCTGCTGTAAAGTTGTTCAAACATTTCAAAAATCTTCTGACCGATCACACTGTCCGAATTGGTGTAGGGAAGAGTCAGCTGACGGCTGTGGGTGTCAAAATTGCTGTATCTGATTTTGACGGTGATGCAGCCCGTCAGTTTCTGCTCCTGTCTCAGTTCAAAACCCAGTTGGCTGATCATTTTTGAAAGCGTTCTTTTCAGTACATCGGGGTCGATGGTGTCTTTTTGAAAAGTAATTTCTTTGCTGATGCTTTTCTGGTCAAAAAACGGAACGACCGGACTTTCATCGATCGCATTTGCTTTTTTCCAGATTGAAATTCCGTTTTCGCCCATCACTCTGCGCATTGCAAATATGTCCATCTGCTGCAGTGTCAGACATTTTGAGATGCCCATATTTCTCAGTTGGGTATAAGCTTTTTCGCCCACCATCGGAATTTTTCGAATTGACAAAGGTGCCAGAAATTCCTTTTCGGTTCCGCTGTCCACTTTCAGTTCACCGCAGGGTTTTGCCTGTCCGGTTGCGATTTTTGAAGTTGTTTTTGAATTTGAAAGACCGAGAGAAATCGGCAATCCGGTTTCGGAGATGATTCGTTTTCGAAGTTCGGTTGCCCATTTCCAGCAGCCAAAAAACTGATCCATTCCGGTCAGATCAATATAATGTTCGTCTATGCTTGCCTTTTCATAAAGCGGAACTCTCTCGCCGATGATTTCTGTAACCGTATCCGAATATTTTGAATACAGTTCATAATCACCCTGAACCACTGTGGCTTCGGGACAGAGTCGCAACGCCATCCTCATCGGCATGGCGGAATGCACACCGAATCTTCTTGCTTCATAACTGCATGATGCAACCACCGAACGGTTGCTCTTTCCGCCGACCAAAACCGGTTTGCCGTTCAGACTGCTGTTGATCAGCCGTTCCACACTCACAAAAAATGAGTCCAAATCAAGATGTGCAATATTCTTATCCACTTTTCTTAAAAAAATTATATATTTGACTATAATTTAGTCAATCGAATGACTGTAATTTAATCAAAATAAAAGAATGGAAACAAATATTTTTTTGGGTTCGAATGTTAAATTTTTGAGAACAAGAGAGAATATGACTCAGCAGAATCTGGCTGAAATGCTGGAAATGAGCCGCTCAAAGCTGAACTGTATAGAAACCGGTCAGACCAAATCTCCGGCGGTTGAAGATATACTCAGATTCTCTGCTTATTTTAAAATCAGCATAGATACATTAATAAAGGTGGATCTGTCAAAACTGGGCGAACTCAAAATCAGAGAGCTTCAGGCAGGAAATGATGTATATATAAGAGGCGGAAATCTGAGGGTGCTCGCCATTACGGTTGACAAAGAAAACAATGAGAATGTTGAATTTGTGCCGGTCAAAGCAAAAGCGGGTTACAGTTCGGGTTACAACGATCCGGAATACATTGCTTCGCTGCCGAAATATTCGCTTCCGGG
>JACFND010000074.1:0-1411 GCA_019455045.1 Flavobacteriia bacterium | reverse complement strand
GAAATCTGGAAATTCCATTCTTTCAGCAGCAAAAAGATTCCCGAGTCGATTCCCGATCTGCCGAGTCTGCTGGATGAGATCCAAAGCTTTGGCGAAAAAATCAAAAACAGAATAGGGAAGCAGTAAAAAAAAACAGCTCAATTGGTTTTGATCCCAATTGAGCTGCCGTTCAAAAAAAGCCGTTTAAATTATCTCAGCAATGTAAATTTGGTGTTGATCACCTCTTTTCCATTCTGGTTGACAGCTTTAAGAACGTAGATTCCAGGCAGTAGAGATCCGTTGAGTTTCAGCTGATAGTCGCCTGCAGATTTTACAGTGACTGTGTTTGAATAAACACGTTTCTCGCTCAGATTCCAGATGCTGACATTTAGTACAGCGCTTTCGTCTGATTTTGAAACGATGTTCAATTCACTGTTCTTAACGATGGTCGGATACAGACTGTAGCCGTAGTCTTTGCTGATCTGGTCCATTTCATTCTGGCGAAGGAAATAAGGACTGGAGAGGTCGTAAACAGACAAAGCATAATCAGCTTTGAAGCCGGCTTCCATGGTGTCGATATTCAAAGTGTAGAAACCGTTTTGAGAAGAGGTTCCCAAAAGGATACTTCCGTCTCTTTCAACCGCTGCACCGTTTACAGTGTAATTGCCCGGCAGACCTTTGATCTGGCCGAGATACTCAGCACTCAATTTATTCGGATTGATTTTAAACACATGCTGACTTGCGCTGATCACATAAAGATTTCCAAACGCATCTGCAATCATGTCGCCGCCATATACAGCTGTTTCCTGATCAAATGATTTTGCTTTTTCAACAAATTGGCTGATCGGACCCAGATTCTGAATCGTTCCGTTTTCCGAAATCTTGAGGAATTCGGTTCCGGAATTGTTCAGTGCATACATATAGCCGTCGGGTGCAGTTGTCATCCGTGCATAATAATTTGCCTGGTTTCCGCTGTTGATGTCAAGTCCCTGATAAGTATATTGGGTACCTGTTTTTGAAACCACGTCAATCTTCATAACTTTTTGACCCGACATCGGAATGTAGAACAGATCGCCTTTGAGCGATTCTGTGATTGCAGCAATGTATTTTCCGCAGCTGCAGATTTTCCCGATTTCGGTTTCTTTTGACTCCAGATTGATTTTGTCATTTTTCGTTAGCAGTACGCTTGATGAATTCAGATCGTTTGAGTTGATGATCCTGAAATCATTGAATTCAATCTTTCCCTTTGTCAGACCGGTCGCAGCAGTGATGTCCTGAGCGGCTGCAAAATATCCGGCCATTAATACTGAAGTAAGAAATAAAGCTTTTTTCATATTCGTTTTTCTTTTTTATTTCGAACTAAAGTTAAACATAAATTCGATACGTTGCCTCATTTGAATATTTTTTTTCAAATTCAGGACATTCTGTCGCT
>JACFND010000012.1 GCA_019455045.1 Flavobacteriia bacterium | reverse complement strand
TCAAAAAATTTCCAGAATAACTTTTCAACTTACACAGTTAATGAGATGCTACCATCCAAGCCTTGATTTTTCAACTTACGCACTTAGTGGTGGATAGTTTCGATTTTTAAACGTCTACTGTTTTCAAACAAAAGCAAAGCGTTCTTCTTTTACTCAATTTGGGATTAATAAGGAGCGACTATTTACTTTCTTCCCTTTTCTTTATTCTGAATTCCCAAGGAAGGATAGCATGTGTATCTTTCTATAAGCCATGTTTTTTATTTTAAAATCTTTTGTTCGGCTGTAAATACGCGACGTGTGTTTTTACGAATGTCTTTTACAAAGGTTTCTGTACTTTTTTTCTTTGGTGTTCCCATAATTAAAACTAATTCTTTTTTTTTGAAAACACTCCTTAAGTTTTTATAATATTGTGTTCACTTTTTGCTGACGATTTACAGAAGCAGCGGAACTTGCATATTTTGGTGCTAAAATCCTTCATCCCCAATCGATTTGCCCTGCAGAAAAGGCAGGAATTCCCGTAAGATTATTGAATACACTGTGCCCGTCCGACAAAGGTACGCTCATTTCAAAAAAAGCAGGTTCAATCACCTCAGTAAAAGCAATAGCTGTTAAAAACGGAATTACCGCCATAAAGATCAAATCCGGAAAGATGCTGATGGCATACGGATTTTTAAGAGCGGTGTTTGAAGTTTTTGAAAGGCACAAAACACCGATTGATATGGTTACCACTTCTGAAGTTGCCGTTAGTCTGACCATTGATAATCCCGAAAATCTGAATAAAATTCTAAGTGAGTTAAAATCATTTGGCAGGATTGAAACAGACAGTAGACAGGCAATTATCTGTGTAGTAGGCAATATGATAGCAGAAGAGAAGGGGACAGCCGAAAGAATTTTCAGTTGTCTGAAAGATGTTCCGCTTCGGATGATTTCCTATGGCGGAAGTACCCACAATATTTCCATTCTTGTTGATGAAGCTGAAATTAACAAAGCTTTGAATGCACTGAATGAAAGTTTATTTAAATTTTAAATGACATGAAAAAAAATACAATTCAGGAAATCGCTGTAAACAATAATACACCATTTTATCTTTATGATATCGGTTTGTTGCGTGAAACAATAGAAACTGCAATAAGTGAAGCTCAAAAATACGGTTATGAATTGCATTATGCGCTGAAAGCCAATTTTTCGGAACAAATTCTAAAAATTATCTCGTCCTACGGAATGGGCGCCGACTGTGTGAGCGGGAACGAAATCGATTGGGCTGTCAGAACCGGATTTAAGCCTGAAAAAATCGTTTTTGCTGGAGTCGGAAAAACAGACGATGAAATCAATCTGGCTTTGAATCATAATATTTTCTGTCTGAATTGTGAAAGTCTTCAGGAAATAAGCGTTATCAACCAATTGGCAGGGTTAAAAAACCAAAAGGCAGACATCGCACTCAGAATCAATCCGGATATTGATGCACAGACCCACAGATTTATCACAACCGGATTAAATGAAAACAAATTCGGTATCAATTGTTCCGACTTGGACAAGGTTTTAAATGAAATTTCGGGGTTCAAAAACATTCGGCTGAAAGGACTTCATTTTCACATCGGATCACAAATACTGAACCTGAAACCTTTCAAAGAACTGTGTTTAAAGATCAATCAGATTCTGAATCTGGCAGGTGAACTTGAATTTGTAAATGTCGGAGGAGGTCTGGGCATAGATTATCTTGAACCGGAACAGAACAGAATTCCTGATTTTAAGAATTATTTTAAAGTTTTCAATGATAATTTGCAATTGAATTCCGGTCAGAAAGTCCATTTTGAATTGGGGCGGTCTATTGTCGGACAGTGTGGAAGTCTTATCAGCCGTGTACTCTACGTAAAACCCGGAAACTGCAGGAATTATTTGATATTGGATGCGGGTATGACCCATTTGATTCGTCCGGCTCTGTATCAGGCGCATCATAAAATTGAAAATCTAAGTTCCGGTTTGGCGGAAGGAAATAAGTATGACATCGTTGGTCCGATCTGCGAATCATCAGATGTTTTTGCGCAGGAACTGAGTTTCCCAAAGACTGAAAGGGGTGATATTATTCAAATCAAATCAGCCGGTGCTTACGGTGAGGTGATGTCCAGTCAGTACAATATGAAAACACTTTTTCCGGCTGTTTTTGTAAATCAGTCGGTGTTTGCAGAGAATAAAGCGGATATTTAATTACTTTTGAATGAGTGATCAATTTTTATCGACAAAATCAGAATTTAATGACCTGAAAAATGAAAAACACAGAAATATTTGAAGGTGAAAGAGCCGCCGGCTATAATCAATTTACAGATATTTGGATACCCGGTTATCAGTATTTTCTTGATTGTTTGCCCAAACTTCTGAATAGGACTGCAGGAAATGAATTGCTGATAGCAGGCTGCGGTACGGGGTACGAAATTGAAAAGTTTGTTGAGTCCTCTCGTGATTGGGTAATTACCGGTATTGATCCCTCTTCAGAAATGCTAAAGCAGGCAGAGGAGAAATTTAAAAAAGGTTAAAAATATAAAACTTATCGAAGGCATGGTTTCAGACCTTGATATCAATAAAAAATACAATGCAGCAACGCTTTCACTGGTACTGCACTTTTTGGATGACAAAGGCAGCAAACTCGGGTTGCTGAATGATATAGCCCAAAGACTGGTTCCGGGTTCCGAATTTGTAATTTTTGATATAACGGGTGATGAATCACAGATCGCCAATAATCTGAAAGTCTTAAAGTCTCTGCTACCGGATGGATTGGATTCAGAACTTATTGACCAGCGACTGACCAGAATAAAAAACGACTTTTTTATTGTTTCTGAAAACAGGCTCTCGGATCTTTGCGAAGAAGCAGGGTTTGAAAAACCGGTAAGATTTTTTCAATCTTCGATCTATATGGGATGGCTGACTAAGAAAAGTTAATTGACGTTTTTTTGGTATTTTTTATCCGGCAGTTTAAGTGTATTAAATTACCTGACAAAATTTAGATATCAGTAAAATTGTTTTTAATGAAATTTAAGTAAAATACCATGCTGGAAAACACATCCAAATCATCTGAATCGATTTGGTTCGGAGCTTTTCAACCAAGACTTTTGCAAAAGAAATCAGGCAGATGAATGATAAATCCCGAAAATCCCACTGACTGTTTCCGGTCATTTTTCACCGAAAATTTCAGATTGATTAATTTTCTTACGAAAGCAGTCAGGTGTAATCAGTAAAAGAACAAAGGGCGGTCCGAATCTGTTCAAACCGCCCTTTGTAAAAAACTAAATACAAAAGAATTACAAAAAGTGACTTCTAATCGGTGGTCCGGCCGGATTGAACCGTTGTCACCGAATATCTGGCTGAGTAAAACAATTTATGTCAAACAACAAACTCAATAAAACAGGCATTTTTGCCATAAAAGTCGGATTATAATTTTATTAAATTCTTTTACTGACTACTGAACAACTATTTTTTGTGAATCAGAATATTTTCCGGTATTGAATTTCAGTATATAAACTCCTTTGGGCAGACTGCTCAGATTGATCTGATGGTTGAAATATCCGTTTGCCGGAAGCTGCTGCTGAATGACCATTTTTCCTGCCATATTGTAGATTTCAACTTTTGCAGGCTGTGCCTGATTGGATTCGTAAAGCAAAGTCAAGATGCCGCCTTTTACAGGATTCGGATACAGGCTCAGTGAATTTTTGCTGTCAAAATTCACGGTTGACATTTGGTCGGTAACGTCTTCATAAGCAAACGAGAAATTACCGGTCGATGATCCTTCATAGGTCAGGAAGTGAAAACGGAATACTTTGCCGTCCGCATATTTTAGGAAGTAGTAAGTGTCTGAATCCACATCATATCCTGTACCGTTAAAGGTTTTCCAGTCATAACCGACAGTATTGATTTCCGCTTTGTATTCAGATTCGTCGATCGTATTCACATCTGTACTTGTACTTTTTGCAACGGTAACATCAGGGCTTTGAAGCGCACCGAGCACCGGATACATAATGCCGAGATCGGTCATGTAGGTCTGGAAAACCAGATCCCAGTTGGCAAGATCGGGCGATGCAATCACCGACTGATTGTTGGTCAGACTGTAATAGTTGAACAGTTTTCCTTCGTTCTGGGAATTGGGAAGGGTTACTGTGTGTTCGTTCTCCCAGCTTGAAGATGATGCATTCCAGCTTGCATATTTGAATGTATAACCGGCATAGAAATCATTGATCATAAACTTCTTGAAACTTCCGTTTGCATACTTCAAAACATACACGATGGTACCGGTTACATGGTGAGTCACCGGATTGTATTCGCCCCAGCCGTAATCTGCCGAACCGAAATCAAATGCGCCCGCTTCCCACATGGTATCGCTGTTGAACAACTGTATCCAATTGCTGATGTCAGCCGGATTTACGGTTGCATAATCATCCGGATTGTTGGATGCTTCATACACTTCAATGCCCAGACCGTCATTGATTCTTTCTGCAAATTCAAATGTTCCGGTTCTTAAAAATGCAATGTCCCATGATGCCACATCATAACTTTCAGACTGACCGGTGTTGAAATGATAATATACATTATTTGAGTATCCGGAACCAAACGAAAGATTCACAGTGGTTTCCTGCGCCTGAATAAACAAACTGCCCGCCAAAAGGGCCAAAAGAAAATTTAAATTTTTCATATAAATAATTTTTATTTGATAGAATGATTAATGTTTATCTTAATAAATCGTATTTGAACTGAGGATAGCCTCTGACGCCGTTTTCGTTCTCCAAAGCGGTGAATTTCAATTTGTAATAATTGCCTTCCGCATCTTTGATGATGTAGAAAATGTTGTCGTACAGATATTTGTCGGGTGGTGTGACTTTTCTCCAGCTGGCGCCGATGGTTCGCTGATTCAGTTCGAATTTTGATTCGTTGATGTCCGAGAATGAAAATCCGTCATAGCTGAACTGATCGGTATAAACCCGGTAAGCCTTTACATTTCCAAGCGGATTGGTTTCCACATAATCCGAATAACCGTAGGCGGTATAGCCTTCACCCGGCAATACTTCGACTTCTGTTTTTACAGTAAAATTCAAATCCCAGCGGTTTGCTTTGGGCTCAACACTGACCGTATTTTCGGTGTTGAAACTGAAGAAAGTAAAATTGTAACCATTTGATTTTGAAATTACGATCTGATGATGGGTGGTTGAATTCACATCCGCATACTGCAATAGATAATCATCGCCCTGTCTGAGGATTCTTATTTTTTTGTAACCTCTTTCGGCGCCTGCAATTGCGACTCCGCCCGGTTCGGGTGTGTCGGTCCCGATTTCATTGCCCAATTTCAGCAGATAGACAAAATTTTCGCTGTCATTTTCAGAAATTTCAGCAATTGCGGTTCCGTTGATATCGCCGGTCGGATCATCCACATAATTATGCGAGCCTTCTACAAGAAAGGTCATTTTTGATTTGATCGCCTGAATTTCGGAACTTGAAACCTGATCAATATTGGTCGAACTGAGTTTGCCTGCAAACATAAAGAGCGAGGTGTTCAACTTGACCCTGTACTGATCGCCCGAATAAAAACCGAGATCCCAGATATCTCTTCTGATTGCGGTTTCAATTTTTGTACGCAGTTCCAGATACACCTGATTGGGTTCGTTTGGTCCGCCGACTTCGGGTGAGAGGGTCCCGCCGAGCGCTGCCGTTTCAGAGAAGGATACCAATACGGTTTTGTTCCCCTGAATAGCGGTTAATTTTCCGGGCATTTCAATCTGTACGATCGAGAATTCAACCGATTTATCTTCGTCCGGCAATACATCGGTCAAACGGTTCACCTTAAATACGGAGTGATCTGTATTTTTCTGAATCGGAATCCTGATGGTTCCCTGCGATGCTTCGGGGCTGGTCGTGAAATCCTGAAGATCTCCGTAAATCAGGTTGTCCGAATGAAACTGAATGTCGATCCAGCCGTCGCTGACCGGTATTTCCGAAAATACGATTTCTATTTCGATTGAATTTTCCTGCGGATTCATACTTTCTGACGGATTTTTGAATGCGGCAACAAAGTCATTCGATCCCCAAAGGTCATCGTCGCTGCTGCAGCCAAAAAGAATCAGACCCGACAGCAATATGCCTGCTGTAATCAATAAAGCTTTTGTTTTCATCTTCCTATATATTGAGATTATACTGAAGTTTCAAAAAATATGATCTGCCGTATCCCAACAGCAGTGAACTGCTGCCGGCATCATGGCCTTCACCTGAAGTGGTGGCGGTTTTGATTTCTTTTACATCGAGCAGATTTCTTGCGCCCAGACTGATTTCAAACTGACGGTTGAAGAATTGTTTTTTGACCGATGCATTCAGCCAGCCGTATCCCTGCTGTTTTTCTTTCAGTATGGCGATGTCTCCGCTTGAATCGAGTGTGCTGACAAACTGGTACTGTGGTCCGGTGTATTTGAAATAAGCAGAGAAAACCGTATTCCATTTTGGAATTTCATACGAGAGTTCACTGTTGATCTGAACCGAATACAGATAATCATCATTGTAAGTTTCTTGGCTGTTCAGCACTTTTGATTCGCCCGAAAAGCTGATGCCCAGACCGGCGGTCAGTCTGCCGTATCTCAGTTTGTTCCTCAGTGCGAATCCCCAGTTTTTGTACAAATCTATATTGTTGTACTGATAGGCAAGGGGAGAAGTATTGACAATGATCAGATCGATCTTGTCATCCACATCCAGATACCAGAATGAGAGTTTGGGCTGAATGCTTGCTGTCTCATTGTTGAATCTGAAAGTTTTTTTCAAATGCAAAAAAGCGGATTTGCCTTTTTCCGGCGAAAGATTCTCATTTCCTCTGACATCGTGATTCGAATCAACGAGGTAGAAAAACAATTGTTCAAAATTGGGCAGTTTGGGTGCGGTTCCAAAGATTGCCCTCAGTTCGTATCCCTTGTTGAACAGATATTTTCCGCTGAGTGAAAAAGCATATTGATCCGAAAATTTGTTGGAACTGATGTATCTGAAGCCCGGCCGGAATGATAGCCGTTCAGTCAGTCTTAATTCGGAAGAGACAAATCCGCTGTAGGTGTCTATTGTATTTAATTTTGTATTGTCGCCGGTGCTCTGTTCCGCCAGACCGCTTGCAGAGCCTTTGTCGTGATCGAACTCATAGCCGACCTCGATGTCATAATGATCCGAACCCAGCAGGTTGCTGAGTGTTCCTCTTGAGAAGAATCCTTTTCGGGTATTGTAATCGTAACGGTCTGTGTTGGTGTGTTCACCTGATTTCAATACATAGGTATAATTTTCAATATTTCTTTTTTGTTCCTGAATCGAAGCCGAAATGTTGAAGTTGATTCTTTGCGCCAGTTTTCCGTTTGCATTGAAGTGATGATAATAACGGTCGGTTCTGTAGATCGCATCATTTGCAGTCGGATTGATCGTCTGGGTTGAATTGTTCGGATTCAGTCTGACGTTGTTTGCATATTTGTCGGTTCTTTCGTCAAAATATTCAAATTTGTAAAACGCATTGAAATTTCCTTTTTTAAAATTCAGCAGCGCTTTGGCTGTGTTTTGTGTCTTAGGCAACCATTCGTAACCTCTCAGTCCGTCGTTTGCGTCATCGGGATTTGCATAATTCCTTCCTTTTCTGTCGCCATACAAACCTCTGAAATCGTTACGGGTATAAGAAGCTTCTGCAAACCATTCGTCCGAAATCCGATGACCGATTTTTATTGACTGTATATGTCTTCCTTTGTTCTTCCAATTGTATTCGCTGCCGATTGTTTCCTCCTGTATATAAGGTGTAATCTGCCATTTGTAACGGCTGCTTTTTTTGGTGATGATGTTGATTACGCCGGTTACCGCATTTGAACCGTACTGCACACCCATCGCCCCTTCGATGATTTCAATC
The DNA here is from genome assembly GCA_019455045.1 of Flavobacteriia bacterium. Taxonomy (GTDB): domain Bacteria; phylum Bacteroidota; class Bacteroidia; order Flavobacteriales; family Weeksellaceae; genus Moheibacter. The sequence continues at coordinate 49,043 of JACFND010000012.1, read as the reverse complement.
TGCTGGATATCGTCCAGATTGATCTGCGAAATATCGATTGCATTTCCAAAACCTTCATCTCCAACAATCGGAATGCCGTCAACCAGTATTTTGATGTATTCCGAATCAAAACCAAATTGCTGCAAACCCGATCTTCCTTCACCCGGATTGGGCATAATGGTCAGATTCAGATTTTGGGTCAGCACATCTTCAAGTGTGTTGCCCGCCATTTTTTCGATATCCGAACGACTGATAACTTCCACTTCAAATACAGATTTGTCCACAGACTGAGGACTGTACTGACCGGTCAGTACCACCGGAGCAAGCTGTTCCTTGTATTCCAGAGAATCGTTGACCTGTGCCGATATAAAGCTGCCGACCAAAACCATTGTTGCAATTGATAAAAATCTCATTCCTGTTGACTTATATTATGATCAATCTTTATTTAGACTGATTATAAATTTGTTTCACCCTGCAATATTAGAACAATCGGCAGGCTGTGAGATTCCGCAATCGGGAATAATAAATACGGGAAATGGAATTTGTTTGAATTCTGTTTTGAATTGATAAAGATGATTCAACCCTTATGATAATTGTCATGTTCATTGGTTCAACTGGTTTATTTTGTTTAGAATCATGCTTTTAAAACATATCTTGATTTCTTCGTCTTTATTTAGACTTATTAAAAATAAATTTATATTTGCATCCAATAACGAAACAAATTGATTCAAAGACAATTACGCAAAAAATCAAAAAACCTACGTAAAACGGAATAACGATAACAATTGAGTGACTATGCCCGATGCCAACGAATTCAAAGAATTAAAATCTGCAAACCGAAACAGCTATATGCAATCGGGTTCAGATCAGGTATATACCGAGAGGGTTTTGGATTTTAAAGATTCGAACAGCAAGGGAACGGTTAGTGAAATCAAATTTGATTCGATTCATATTATGCGCATCAGCCTGATGATTTCTGCTGAAACCAGTATTCCTTTTTTTGCAAGTTCACCCACCGTAATATTGTTTTTCAGTCTTCAGGGTGATTCTGTACTCGATACCGATTATGTAAAAAATCTGAATCTGAAAGCGAGTTCACACAATATCATTTATATGAGTCCTTCGAAAGGAAAGATCAAATGCAATTGCGGTAAATACGAAGTTTTTTATATCGGTATGTCACCCGAAATGTTCAAGGATTATTTTCCGAGAGGCGAAAAAATCTTTGAAAGATTCAGTGAAAAAATGAATCAGTCAGAATTTTCACTGTTGAGACAGGAACACGGAGTGATCAATCACAGGATACTGAAAGCGATAGAGGACATCAGCCGTTCGGGCGATAATCAGTCCATCAAAGAAATTTTTTTGAAAGCAAAGGTGATCGAGCTGCTTTCTTTTCAGCTGGGTGAATTGTGTACCATCTGCAATCCGCTGCCGACGGTCAGACCTGAAGATGCCGAAAAGATGTATGAGGTGAGACGATTTATAATGGAACATCTCAACGAAAATCATTCGCTGTTCGAGCTGGCACAAATCGTCGGAACCAATGAATATACGCTGAAAAAGGAATTCAAAGAGCTTTTTGGAACCACAGTATTTGGTTTTTGGAGCGATGCCAAAATGGAAAATGCACAAAAATTACTGGCTGAAACAAAAACGGATATCAAAGAAATATCAGAAATCATCGGTTACAAAAACCCGCAGCATTTTACGACTGCATTTAAAAGAAAATTCGGACTGACGCCAAGCCGGTTCAGAAAAAATCATGAACTATAAATAACTGAATTGTAATATAACGGCAAGTATAACTTTGGCGATAATGCTGATGAACGATTGAAAATTAGTTGATTAAAAAACAAATTAAATAAATTATGGAAATATTGGTAGATGATATTCTGAATATCAAAAAAAAGGAATTGGCGCGAAAACTGATTTGTTCGCTTGCCGGAAATTATCAAGTGAATTTCAAATTTGCAGAAACTTTTGCACCCGACGAAAATTACGAATACCACGACAGAGAATTTTCTGAAGCAAAAGAAGTGGTATTGCTGCTTGAAAATTCAGAAGACAGAATCTCGCTGCAGCACATCCTTTATGTGGCTGACAAAATGGTGATCAAACACTGGCGCCAGGACTGGATTTATGAAAACCGCGAGTTTTTGAGTCTGGTCAAAGATCATGAATGGGAAAAAATTCAGATCAGCGAAGAGGAAGCAAAAGGAACCTGGACACAAAAAGTTTATCAGGTCGATGACTGTCCGAGATACGAAGGCCGCGGTACCTGGATTCATGCAGACGGACGTCATTTCTGGGAAAGCCAGGCAGATGCAGCCCTGCCGCGTCGTGAAATTACAAAAAGAAGTGATTACAATCTGTTGAGGAGATTTTCACACATCGAAATTTTTGACAACGGAGACTGGGTGATCGAACAGGACAATCAGAAAATTCTGAAAAATCTGGACGGTTCCGAAACACTGATCTGTCTTGAAAGGGGGCTTGAAACCTTTACCGTTCAAAATTATGATGCATCATTTGCTGAAGAATGGTGGAACAACAAAAAGGATTTCTGGGCGATTGTTCAGAATACCTGGCTTGATTTCATTGCTGAGAATGACAGAATCAAAATCACCGAGGATGAAAAACTGTATATGGAACAGTTCAAACTGGCAGAGAAATTCACAGGTGAAAATTTTGATGAAACCGAAGCCACAAAGGCGATCAGAGAATTGCTTTCACAGCATGTGGAAGGGTTTAAAGCCTGATATTCAATTTTCAATGAATTACAGATTGTGAAATCACGGAAAGAAATTTCTGTTCTGTGATTTCACATCATTTAAAGACCTTTTAATCGATGAAAAAAACGAATTTAATCGCAGCTGCACTGATTTTTGCCTTTGTCATTTCGGGTTGCAGCAATAAAAATAAAACGGCGGATCAGTCTGCCGTAGAATCACAAACAACGGAACAGCAAATCGTTTCATTGAATGCAGCAGTCACCGAAACCCTTGCCGAATTGGGCATTGACGGAAAACTGGTCGGACGTGACGCCACCAGCATTTATCCGCAATGGGTAGCAGACTCGGTTAAGAATTTCGGTCCGCCCTGGACGGTTGGCACCGAAGCACTGCTCTCTGTTAAACCCGATATCGTGTTTGCGATCAGTTCCGAATTGGATGCGGAAAAAGTAAAAACACTTGAGAATGCAGGTGTGAAAGTGGTATTGTTTGAAAAAAGCAAAACTGCTGACAATGCAAAAAAGATGATCGCAACCGTTTCTGAATACACAAAAAATCATGATTTTCAGTATCTGATTGACGGTATAGATTCGAATCTTGCCAAAGTGGAAACACTGAAAAAGAAACCAAAGGTATTGTTTGTTTATGCAAGAGGTCCGGGACTGATGCAGGTGGCGGGCAGCGGGACTTCTGCCGACGAGCTGATCAGACTTGCAGGTGCCGAAAATGCGGCTTCGGATCTGACTGAGATGAAACCGCTGACACCCGAAGGGCTGGTGAAGAGCAATCCCGATGTGATCCTGATGTTTGATTCCGGAATCAAAAGTCTTGGCGGCGAAAACGGACTGTTTGAAGTTCCGGGAATGAAAGAAACCAATGCATTCAAAAATAAAGCGGTCATCAGCATGGAAAGCTCATTGCTTTCGGAGCTCGGTCCCAGATTGGGTCAGGCTGCCTACAGTTTGAATCAGAATTTGAAAGCCTATGCAGAATAAGCTTGGCGCTTATATAATTTTTGGTTTGACGGCTCTTGTCATATTGGGGCTGATATCTCTGACGATAGGCGTTTATAAATTTGAAAATGACTCATTTTTTGGTATGGTCAAAGACGGATTTTTAGGTTCCGAAAACTCTGATCCCGGCGACTGGTATGTGTTTTCGGAAATCAGACTTCCCAGAGTCGTCATGGCGATTCTGATCGGAAGCGCGCTTGCGGTTTCGGGTGCTGCCATGCAGGGAATGTTTAAAAATCCGCTTGCCACACCGAGTCTGATCGGAGTTACCTCGGGTGCTTCGCTGTTTGCTGCAATTGCAATTGTGCTCGGAAGTTTCATCCGACAAATCCTGCCCGAATTTTTACACAGTCTGCTGATCAGTCTGATGGCGTTTATCGGCGCCATACTGACCATGGTCTTTGTTTATCGGATGTCCACCGTACAGCGAAAAACCAATGTGGTCATCATGCTGCTTGCCGGCGTTGCCATCTCTGCAATGGCGGGTGCGATCACCGGTTTTCTGATTTATCTGACCGATGATGAGGAATTGAGAAATCTGACTTTTTGGACACTCGGAAGTCTTGCCGGTGCCAGTTGGCAGAAGAATCTGATTCTGGCGATGGTCATCGGTGTTTCCTATATTTTTCTGATCAACAAAGGGAAGGCGCTCAATGCGATGATGCTGGGCGAACAGGACGCAGCCCATCTCGGAATCCCGGTTGAGAAAGTCAAAAAGCAGATTGTGATTTTCACTGCGCTGATGGTCGGTGCCTGTGTGGCCTTTGCCGGAACCATCGGTTTTGTCGGACTGATCATTCCTTATATTCTCAGACTGATTTTCAAGTCAAATTATCACATCATACTGCCATTGTCGGCAGTTGCCGGAAGCATACTGCTGCTTTGTGCAGATACTTTCAGCCGTACCATAGTTGCGCCTTCCGAAATGCCGATCGGTGTGATCACTGCATTTTTGGGCGCACCTGTTTTTATTGCCATTCTCATTCGATTTAAAAAAGCACTCTGATTATGCTCAAAGGAAAACAATTAAGTCTCAGAAAAAGAAATTTCAATCTGCTCGATCGTGTAAAAATCGAGGTGGAAAGGGGAGAACTGCTGGTGATCATCGGGCCGAACGGTGCCGGAAAATCAACTTTGCTCAGCGTGCTTTCAAACGAACAACGGGCGGACAGAGGTGAGATTTATTTCAATGACAAAAAATTTGAAGAATGGAACAATTCCGATCTGGCGCAGTACAAAGCAAAATTTTCTCAGGAATTCAATTCAAACATCGGTCTGCAGGCTGCCGATATCGTGATGATGGGCAGATACCCCTATTTTGATTCAAAACCCAAAAAAGAAGATATTGAGATTGTAGAAAAGATGATGAAGCTGACCGAAATTTATCCTTTCAGAGACAGAAATTACAACCAGTTGTCGGGCGGTGAAAAACAAAGGGTTCATCTGACACGGGTTTTGGTGCAGCTTGAAAATGAAAATTCGAATAAATTAATTTTTCTTGACGAACCGCTGAACAATCTGGATGTCAGACACCAGCGACAGATATTAAATCTGATCAGAGAATTTACGGAAAACGGAAACTCGGCCGTTTTGGTGCTGCACGATCTGAGTCTGGCGGCAGAATTTGCAGACAAAATACTGTTGCTGAAAAAGGGAAAGGTTGTCGCTTTTGGCGATACCGCTTCGATTTTTAAACCAGAACTGATTTCTGAAGCATTTGATTTTCATTGCGAAATTTTCAAAAACCCGATCAATTCCCAGCCGATGGTGGTTTTTGGCGAGAAAAATGATGAATTGAAAAAATTGGAATTGAATCGGTTTTGATTGATTTATTATTGATTTAATTTTCCAATCGGTTCATCGCCAAATCCGGTTTTTCCTTTTAATTGTCTAATTCAGTACCTTCACCTAAAATTTTTGGAAGATGAAAACCCTGATTGTCGAAGACGAAACCGAAATGGCCAAAACACTTGAAACTTCTCTTGAACAAAGCGGATACAGAGTGGAAACTGCGGCTGATTTCAGAACTGCTTTGGACAAAATCATTTCATTTCAGTACGACTGCATTTTGCTCGACATCGGGTCGTATAAAATTTATGATGAGATTTAAAAAATAAAATCATTCCCAAATCTTTTCGGATTCAAAACTTAACTTTGCATTGTTAAATCATTAAAATTTAAAAAAAATGAAGATTTTATCAAAATTTGCCCTTGCGCTGATGATGCTGATTGGTGTACAGGCAGCCGCACAGGAAACGGTAATCGATCAGAGCCAACTGCCTGCAAATGCAAAAAACTTTATGACCAAATATTTTTCGGATGCCACAGTTTCTCAAGCCGTGAAAGACAAAGGAATGGTCAAAACCGAATATGAAGTTCGTCTGTCTGACGGTTCAAAACTGGAATTTGACGGAGACGGAAACTGGAAAGAGGTGGAATCAAAAACAAAATCTCTGTCAGAAATGGCGTTTATTCTGCAGAGCATCAGAGATTATGCAGCCAAAAACTTTTCGGCTCATCAGATCAGAAAAATTGAGAAAAACAGCCGAAAATATGAGGTGAAACTCACAAACGGTGTGGAGCTCGAATTTGATCTGAACGGAAATTTTTTAAGAATTGACGATTAAAACCTTAAAGTAAAATTTGAGACTGCTTTGAATTTCTGATTTGAAGCAGTCTTTTTTTTATATCAAAAAAATAGAATGTTGATTCTGAATGGTTCTATTTGTTTTTCCTTTCAGCCGATTTCAGCTGCAATTCTTTGATTTTATTGAGCAGTTCACCATTGGCCGGTCCTTTCAGATTAATATTTGAAATGATTTCTTCGACCGGATAAAACCGGATCGGAGTATCTGTCGAATTGACCTCCGAACGCCATTCGAAAAGCTGTTTTGCAGAACTCAGATAAACCAGCCCGCCGATTCCCGCCCAGCCGTGCGCAGCCGCACACATCGGACAATGTTCGCCGCTGGTGTACATCACTGCATTTTTTCTTTCTTCAGCGTTCAGATTTTCAACCGCCCATTTTGCCAGTTCAATTTCGGGATGATAAAGAATATTGATTTCATTCACCCGATTTCTTTCTTCGGCAAGTATCCGGCCGTTGCCGCTGACCAGTATCGAACCAAAAGGTTCATCGCCGGCTTCAAATGCTTCCTGAGCGAGTTCAAGACAGCGTTTGAGAAATTTCAAATCGGTTTCGTTGAGTTCCGAATGTTTGTTTTGATTCATCTCACAAAAACGAGTTCGTGTTCTGACGACAGTTTTTCGTCATAGGCATAACGGTCTTCATTGAAAAGTTTCAGATGATCAAGACTTGAAATCTCATTTTCAGCACAATATCTGCACATGCTGCCTCTTGCATTTTTGAAATAAGCCATGATCGGTTTGAGTTTTCCGTTTTTAAAATCAAGAAATTTCACATCGATTTTTGGTGATTTCAGTTTTTTGTCGTCGATTGCTTTTGAATATTCAGCACTTGCCAGATTCAGCAGAATTTCGTCTTTTTTCAGTTTTGAATTGACATGATTGGTCAGCGTTTCTTTCCAGAATCCGTAAAGATTTTTTGAATTTTCAACACCAAAACGGCTGCCCATTTCCAAACGATAAAGCATAATCCTGTCTTTTGGGCTCAAAATTCCGTACAAACCTGACAATATCATCAGATGATCATCCAGCCATTTTTGAGCTTTTTCGTCGAGTACCGCAGGATTGAGACCTCTGAAAGCTTCGCCCTGAAAAGCAAGTATAGCCTGCAGACTGTCTTTTGATTTTGGTTTTGGATTCCATTCCAGATTTCGCTCACGGTTCATTTCGGCCAACTCATTTGAAATCGACATCAAATCCTCAAGCTCGGCTGTTTTCAGCTTTCTGAGTTTTTTCATGATGGTTTCTGAACGGTCCAAAAATTTGGGTGTACCCGAACTCTTCCATTTTCCTTCTGATTCGAGCGACATCAGTTTGGCAGGAGACAACAGTATTTTCATTTTGGCTGCTTTTACAGGAAAGAATAGATATCGCCTTTTCCTTCTCTCAATACGATGACCTCTTCTGCAGAAATATCAACTACGGTTGATGCGATATTTCCTCCTGGCCCGCTGTCAACAACCACATCGACCAGTTTGTCGAATTTCTCTGCAATCAATTCCGGATCGGTGGTATATTCGATGATTTCATCGTCATCTTTGATCGAAGTCGAAGCAATCGGATTTCCGAGTTTTTCAACAATCATCTGTGGCACCAGATGATCGGGTACCCTGATTCCGACGGTCTTTCTGTTTTTGTAGGTGTTTGGAAGTTTTGATGATGCTTCCAATACAAAAGTGAAAGGTCCGGGAAGTGCTCTTTTGAGCAGTTTGAAGCTTGAGTTTGAAATCGGTTTTGTGTAATAGGCCAAATGGCTCAAATCATTGCACACAAATGAAAACTGTGCTTTTTCGGGTTTGATTCCCTTCAATCTGCAAAGCTTTTCCATCGCTTTTGCATTGGTGATGTCGCAGCCCAAACCGTAAACCGTGTCTGAAGGATAAATGATGAGTCCTCCATCTTTTAATGTTTCAACAATCTGCTCGATCGCTCTTTCGTGTGGGTTTTCCGGATGTACTTTAATCAGTTTCGCCATATTTTTCAGTTTTATTCAAATCTACTAAATTAATTCTGCAATTTCTATTTTAACCGTATGATTTATTTCTTGTCAACGACCGGTCGGTTTTCTCCATTAGCCAGTTCCCAGGCGGTTGCAAAAATCAGCTGAGCTCTTTTGGCGAGCATATCGTAATTGATCTTGTCCGGTGTGTCGGTCGGTTTGTGATAATCTTTGTGAACGCCGTTGAAATAGAAGATGACAGGGATATTGTTTTTTGCAAAATTGTAATGATCCGAACGATAATAGAACTGATTCGGATCGTTTACATCATTGAATTTATAATCCAAATCCAAACCGATGTATTTTTTGTTGACTTCCTCAGACAAATTGTGCAAATCTGTGCTCAGCATATCCGAACCGATCAGATACACATAATTCGGATTGTCTTTGTGCGCTTCGTCGACCCGTCCGATCATGTCAGTGTTGAGGTCTGCAATTGTATTTTCGAGCGGAAAAACCGGCTGTTTGTCTGTATAAAATCTTGAACCGAGCAAACCGATTTCTTCTCCGGTCACATGAAGAAACAGTATCGAACGTTTGGGTCGGTATCCGTCTTTTTCTGCTTTTTTAAAAGCTTTTGCAATCTCCATTACCGCAACCGTTCCCGATCCGTCATCGTCCGCACCAAAATAGATCTGTCCGTTTTTGATTCCTTCATGGTCATAATGCGCCGAAATGATCAGGATTTCATCAGGTTTTTCACTTCCTTCTATAAATGCCATCACATTCTCGGTGTCTTTTCTGATTCTTGGAAAAGTTCCTGCCGGAATGTGCTGAAAATGATCCTTCACATGCTCGCTGACCGGCGATGAAATTCCGTTCTTCTTATAAAAATCACGAATGTAGGCAGCTGCTTTTTTCTGCCCTTCTTCTCCGGTTGCCCTGCCTTCAAATTCCTCTGATGCAACGACATACAATTGAGTTTTCAGATCATCCGGTTTGATGGTCTGTATATATTTTGGCAGCGCTTTGTCATAATCTGTTTTTGTAAAAACCTTTTGGGTTGAACAGCCGATGCTGAGTGTGCCGATCAGTATCAGTAAAAATATTTTCTTCATAAAAATGAATTTTGAATTGCTTTTCAGTTTAATAATTTTTAGAGCTGCCTGCTCCGTTTTGTGATTTTTTGAATTGATTCGGGTTTCGAAATGGTTCAGAATCAAAATTAATCAAAACAAATCAATAAAGGCGAATGAAAATTAAATTCAATTCAATAAAAAATCCCGCTTTTTGGGCGGGATTATTGATTTCTGATAAATTCTTAATCATTTCCGTTGACCAAATCTCTCAGCCGGTTGGTCCATTCGGTCCATTTCTGAGTATCTTGTTCATTCATTCCCTTGGTAATTTCATTCGCTTTTTTTGTCCATTCGATTCCCTGCTGGGTCAACTCGACTGTCTTTTCGGTATTTTTCGATTTTGTCGCTGCCAGCAGTTCTTCAAAATATTTTGCATAATCGTTTGCGAAATTTTGCACTTCTTCATTGCTGAATTCGGGAACCTCAATGGCTTCCTGTTCAGCAGATTTGATGTTTGCCGCCTGTTCTTCCATATCCACTGCCTGCTGTCCGGCATCTTCCAAAGCCTGTTCGGCTCCGGCTTCAATTCCATTTGAACCTTCGTTTTTACAGGATGTTGCTGAAATGAATCCAAAAACGGCAACAGCCAAAATAATTTTTTTCATCCTATTTTTTGTTTTTTGATTTGACCAACGAATTTATGAAAAATTAAGAGGACAGTGTTTTAAGGTGATGTTAAATTTTAATTATTTGATAATGAATTATATACATGACACTGAGGTTTTTTTCTCTTTTTAACTGATTTGATCGGTCAATTGTTTCAGAATGAATTCAATTCATAAAAAATACCATCTGCTTAACGGGATTTAAATTTTTAAAAATCAAATTTCTTATTCTCCTCCGTTCACCAGATCTCTGAGTTTATTTGTCCATTCTGTCCATTTTTGTGAATCCTCAGCATTCATGTTTTGAGTGATCGCACTCTCTTTTTTCGCCCAGTCCACTCCCTGTTTGGTCAGCTCCTGGATCTTTTCTGTATCTCCCGATTTGGTTGTCTTCAGCAGTTCTTCAAAATATTTTGAATATTCGTTTGCAAAGTTTTGAACATCACTGTTGCTGAATTCGGGGACTTCCATCGCTTCCTGTTCGGCAGAAGTGATATCTGCAATTCCTTCATCCGGATTGAGCGCCTCCTGACCGGCATCTTCCAAAGTTTGCTGAGTTTCTTTTCCAACCGAATTTGAACTTTCGTTTTTACAGGAAGTTGCCGTAATCATACCGAAAACCGCAACTGCCAATATTAAATTTTTCATCCTGAATTTTTTTAATCCTGAGCGCAAATTTACGGAGAAAATAAAATGAACATGGCAATAATCAGCTGCTAATTGACATTGGACTGAAACTGGACTTCGTGAAGTTTGTGGTAATAACCTTCTTTTTTGAGCAATTCCTGATGGGTGCCGGATTCAACGATTTTTCCGTCTTCCATCACCATGATCTGATCTGCCTGCTGAATGGTGGAAAGCCGGTGTGCAATCACGATCGAACTTCTTCCTTTGGTCAGTTTTTCGGTTGCATTCTGAATCAGCATTTCGGATTCGGTGTCGATCGAGGATGTGGCTTCGTCCAAAACCAAAATCTGCGGATTGTATACATAAGCTCTCAAAAACGAAATCAACTGCCGCTGTCCGACCGAAAGACTGGCGCCTCTTTCATTGACCTCGGTTTCGTAACCTTTTGGCAGACTCATTATAAAATCATGAATTCCGATTTCTTTTGCAGCCGATTCCACCTGTTCGCGAGTGATTGCAGTGTTGCCGAGTACGATGTTTTCAAAAATGGTGTCGTTGAACAGAAACACATCCTGAAGAACGACTGCTATGTTTTTTCTCAAATTTTTCAGTTCGACCGAATAAATGCTTTTTCCGTCAATCAGTATATCGCCCGAATCGATGTCATAAAATCGGCTGAGCAGATTGATGACGGTTGATTTTCCGGCGCCTGTCGCACCCACAATCGCAATGGTCTGACCGGGATAGCTGTGGAAAGATACACCGTTGAGCACCGGACTTCCTTTGACATACGAAAATCTTACATTTCTGAATTCGATTTCACCCTTTACATTTTCGAGCAATTCTTTTCCGTTGTTGGGCAGTGTTTCATCCTGATCGAGGATTTTAAATACACGATCTGCACCGATCAGTCCGCGCTGAATCGAATTGAAACGGTCGGCTATCTGACGCATCGGCTGGGTCAGCATGGTGATATACGAAATAAACGCAATCACATCACCCACAGAAACATCTCCGTGAACCGCAGTTCTCAATCCGCCAAACCAAAGCAGCAGACCGATGGCGAGCGCCGAAACGATATCGACTACCGGAAAAAGCAATGCAAAATAAACATTGGTTTTCAGAAATGCATCTCTCAGTTCGGCATTGATCAGTTTAAAACTTTCATATTCCTTCTGCTGACGGTTAAACAGCTGAACGATGGTCATTCCGGTCAGTCTTTCCTGTACAAAAGCATTCAGTTTTGCAGTCAGATTTCTTTCCGCCTGATATACTTTTTTGAGCACCCGCTGAAACAGTCTTGTGATGATGATCATCATCGGCAGGATTACGATAATGATGGATGCAACCATCCAGTTCATATAATACATCACGCTGATGATCAGTATGATCTGCAGACCGTTGACCATCAGTGTCAGTACCCCGTTGTTGAAAATTTCGGCTATGGTTTCTATGTCCGAAACCGAACGGGTGACCAGTATGCCGTTGGGTGTGCGGTCAAAATATCCGAGTTTGAAATTGATGATATGGTTAAACAGTTTTACTCTCAAATAGCGGATTACTTTTTGCGCAACTTTGTTTGAAAGATAAATCAGGAAAAAGCTCAAAACTACTTCCAGAAACAGTACGCCACAGATAAAAAGGATGTACAGAAACAATCCCGGCAGATCGCGGTTGAGGATGTATCCGTCGATTGCTTCCTTCATCAGATAAGGTCTCCAGGTGGAAACTGCAGCGCTGAGAATCGCGATGATGACCACCGAAATGAACAGCACCCGGTAGGTCATTCCGATTCGGAGCACCCGTTTCAGTCCGCTGTAATCAAATCCGCTGGAATCACTCATTTGTGTAAATTGATTTTGGATATTCCACATCGACCAGATACAAACCCTGAGCCGGTGCTGAACCGCTTGCAAATTTACGGTCTCTTTTTTCGATTATCGTCTTAAATTCTGCCAAACTTATTTTTTCTCTGCCCACATCGACCAGCGTACCGACAATCGACCTTACCATATTTCTCAAGAATCGGTCAGCCGTGATTTCAAATCTCAGTCGGTTTCCCGAGACCGTCCAAAATGCTGATTTGACCTCACAGATATGGGTTTTGACATCTGTATGGATTTTTGCAAAACTGCTGAAATCCTGTTTTCCCAAAAGATATTCTGCAGCCAGATTCATTTTTTCAACATCGAGCGGTTGGTGAATCTGCCAGCAGTAATCAAAATCAAAAGGATCTTTCCCGATTCTGACCAGATAATGATAAGTCCTTGAAACTGCATCAAAACGGGCGTGTGCATCATCTTTGACACTGAGAATTTCATAGATGGCAATGTCCTTTGGCAGAAACTGATTCATCCGATGAACAAGATCTTCGGGCAATTGTTCTTCAGAATCAAAATGGGCAACCATAATTTTTGAATGCACACCGGTATCGGTTCTTCCGGCACCGACGAGTTTGATTTCCTGTCTGAGTATGGTCGAAATCGATTCTTCAACTGTCTGCTGCACACTTCTTTGTCTCGGCTGAATCTGCCAGCCGAAATAATCTTTTCCGTTGTAAGCCAGTTTTATGAAATATCTCAATTTCGAAGTTTTGATTTGCAAAATTAGGAATTTTATTTGCAGCCGCTAAATTGATGAAAATCGGGTTGTTTATATTTGAAAATAAAATAATCACAAAAAAACAGGCCTCAAAGTGATTGAGACCTGTTTCCCTCTGACCCTTTTGTAAAAATTACTTTTTACTGAATTTGTGTGTGTTTATTGAGCCCCCTGAATTTATTTTGATAATGTAAACTCCTTTTGTAAGACCGTTCAGATCGATCTGAACTTCAGAATTCAGATTTTTTTGACTGTAAACGGTTTTGCCGGTCATATCCGAAATAACGATCTGATCGATGGCCGATTTGTTTTTAACATTCAATACATCTTTTGCCGGATTCGGATAAATCACCGACTGACTTTGAATATTTTCATTTGTTGAAAGTATCACATCTGAAAATTTGATCATCTTTCCGCCCGAACCGCAAACCAGACCGCTGTTGTCGATAAAAAATGAAATATCGTACAACTGATCATCACCGGGACCGTTGAAAATCAATTCAAAATTTTCACCGTTTCCATCAGACAGATACAAATCTTCATCTGTTCCTGCCGCCAGTATTTTGCTTCCTTTGTAATTGAGTCCGTAGAAATGATGATAGCCGGTGTACAAATTGTTTTCCCAGGTTGCACCGCCGTCGTGGGTCACATACAGATCACCTTCTTCACCTGCATAAACTCCGTTCAAACCATCTTTGAAATATACACCGAGATTGATATCTGTTCCGTGTGAATCGAGCAGTGTCCAATTGTCGCCGCCGTTAGTAGATTTGTAAATGCTGCTGCTGTATCCTACCGCATAAACTGTATTTTCATCGCCATAAGAAATCTGCATGATTCCGTGCTGAGGCGGATTTGAACTCAGGTTCCAGGTTTGTCCGCCATCGTTTGTTGTTTTGATTGCCAACTCATAATCGTCGGTGATATAAAGCACAAGACCCTTAGTTTCATTAAAAAATTTGATGATTCTGATTCCGTAAACATCTTCGCCTAAATTCACATTCTGCCAGCTGTCTCCACCGTCTTCTGTCATTTTCAAAAATGGTGAATAACCGCCTGCAAAACCTTTCTGCGGTGTAACAAATTCTACGGTCTGAATATTATCGCCCGAATAGACAGTTTCCCAGGTTTCGCCTGTGTCTGTACTTCGAATGATGATGCCGGGTGCAGATTCGGTGGTGTACTATGAACCGCCTGCAAATGCTACAAACTCATTTTCCTGCGGAATTGATACATTGTAAAGTATAAAATCGGTACCCGTGTCTTTGTATTCAAAAACCTGTGCGTTTGCTGTCATTGTAATCAGTGAGAGTGCTGCTGCGAAAATAAAAAAGTTCCTCATTCGAATTTGTTTGTATTTTTTTGAATTGATCGGCCAAATTTATGTATACAGTATAATAAAGAAAAGCATTTTTGAATTTCACGAATTTTAAAACCCAAAAGCAGGATTGCGGAAAGTGATTTTCAGTTATTTAATCATCAGAAACCAATCTTTTTGAGCAGCCACCAAATGATTGAAAAAACTGCGGAAACCAGCAGCATGGATACCCAGGGAAAGAAAACAGAGACACCCGGTTTTTCAATTCTGATATCGCCCGGCAGCCTTCCGAACCAGCTGAAATCAAGATTTGTAAACTGAACCAGCAGACCGACAATCAGAATAACTGCACCGATCAGAATAAGTATTTTTCCCATTTTTAGAATTAAGTTTGCATTACAAAATTAGTCAAATCGGACAAATGAAAATACTGTTGCTTTCTGATACCCATTCATACATAGACGAGCGGATACTCGATTATGCTTCCGCTGCGGATGAAGTGTGGCATGCGGGTGATATCGGAGATTTGAAAGTTACCGATGAATTGTCAAAAGTCAGCAGATTGAGAGCGGTTTACGGAAATATTGACAATGCCGAAATCAGAAAAGAATTTCCGCTCAACAATCGTTTTTTAATAGGCAATACGGATGTTTGGATTACCCATATCGGCGGTTATCCCGGAAAATACAGTCAGCCGGTCAGAGAAGAAATCAACAGCAATCCGCCAAAAATATTTGTTTGCGGTCATTCACATATACTGAAAGTAATGTTTGACAAGAAGCTCGGTCTTTTGCATTTGAACCCCGGTGCCTGCGGCATATACGGTTTTCATCAGGTCAGGACGATGCTCAGATTTGAAATCAATTCTGATAAAATTGAAAAAATGGAGGTGATCGAATTGGGGAAAAGATAATCCCTGGGGAAATTCAACCTTGAAAATAGGGGAAAAACCCCCTTGACAAAAAATAATATTATGATTCCCTTTGTAGTGATTTTTTAACCTAAATCTAAACCTGTGTCACGAAGCCATTTCAATTCCTGGAATGGCTTCGTGCAGGAATTCCCTAAAACCCATAACTTTTTTTGAATGGATTCCTCCCTGAAATAGGGTGGAATTCCCCTTGAATAAGACCGATGGCTGAATGTATATTTGTTGTACCTGAAATTTAGGTATATGAACTCAACACGAAAGCCATTTTCCTTTTGGAGATGGCTTTCCCTATTGCCGGCCTTACCGAATGCCATTCAAAATCAAATTTTTAAATCCAACTTTTCTGTTGCTTCAAATAAAATCTATAATTTTATGGTTCAAAAATCATCAAATCAGTGTCAGTTACAGAAAATCATCAGGGCAGACTGATCAGAATTTTTAAAAACCTTCTGCCCAGCCCTTTTACAATCGCAATACTGCTCACCATTGTCACACTGCTGCTTGCACAGTTTGTGGCAAAACCAAAATCAGAACCTCATTTTGATTTTTTCATCAAAATGGTCACTTCCTGGGAAAACGGATTGTGGGACAGTTCTGCGGGCGGATTGTATTTTGCGTTTCAAATGATGATGATACTGGTGCTCGGTCACATTCTGGCACTGACACCTGCTGTTGACAGGCTGATACAGGCTTTGCTGAATTACTGCAACACCACAGCATCGAGTGTGATAACCGTTTCTCTCGGAGCAATCACACTTGGTCTGATCAACTGGGGATTGGGACTGATCTTTGGCGCGATTATGGCGAGAAAGGTTGCCGAAAAATTTGCAAAAGAACACAAACCACTGAATTACGGTCTGGTCGGAGCAGCCGGATATGCAACCATGATGGTCTGGCACGGCGGACTTTCGGGCAGTGCAACCACAAAATCGATGGAGGAAGGATATATTCCCGAAATGATGAAAAATGCACACATCAGCGGTAATTTCCCGAACAATGTTCCTTTTGAGCTGACCATAGGTTCGTCGCTCAATATCATCATTGCTTTAAGCTGTCTGATACTGATTCCCGCGCTTCTTTATCTGATTGCCAAAAAATCAAAAAATGAACAGATTCCAAAATTTGATGCTGAATTTGCACATGTTTTAAAATCGGAAGATGAAAAACCGGAAGGCGCAGAAAGACTCGATTACAGCAGGATTCTGGGAATGGGTCTGGGTGCTTCGTTTTTGCTGCTTGGAATTTACAAAGCTGTGAATTATGAAGGAGACGGTTCGCTTGGATTTATTCAGCTGAATTTCATCAACTTTATGTTTCTCGGTTTGTCGCTTCTTTTGCACAGGAGCATCAGCAATTTTTTAAAATCATTGGACATTGCGATCAATGATGTTTCGGGCATACTGATTCAGTTTCCGTTTTATTTCGGAATACTCGCCATCATGCAGAGCAGCGGTCTGATCGTACTGTTTTCGGATTCGATTACTTCGATTGCAAATTCGAAAACTCTTCCGTTTTTCACTTTTATCAGTGCAGGTCTGGTCAATATGTTCATTCCGAGCGGAGGAGGACAGTGGTCGGTTCAGGGACCGATTGTAATTGAAACCGCGAGCCGTTTGGATGCCAGTCTGCCCAAAACCATACTGGCAATGGCTTACGGAGATCAGTGGACCAATATGCTGCAGCCTTTCTGGGCATTGCCGCTGCTTGGAATCACAAAGCTGAAACCTCAACAGCTGCTTCCGTACAGTTTTCTGGTGATGCTGCTCGGATTTTTAATTTTCGGCATCGGTCTGCTTGTTTTCAGCTGATTTAAAACATAACCGATTTAAGACAGCTTCCTCCTTTTTTGATTAACTTAGCGGCTGATAAATAAAAATTTAAATCGAAACTGTTTTCAGTTAAAGACAGTTCAAATTAAAATAAAACAATAATGAGCGAAAATTTAAACAATGAAGAATTGGACGTTCGGGTGCTGGTGCCTATTGAACGTCACAAACTTTTGGTGAAAATGTTTGGTGAACTGCCGGTTGACCAGAGTTTCACCTTTATAAATGATCATGATCCGAAACCGCTATATTACGAATTCAGATCGATATACGGCGATGTGGTCGGTTGGGAATATCTGAACCGCGGCGGAAGAGAATGGAAAGTGAAAGTAACACGAACAGAAGCTTCGCAGGGAAGAGAATTTACGGATATTTCGACTTTGATGGATTTGAGAAAAGCTGATCCCAAAGAATGGAAACAGATCGTTTTTCACCGTTACGGGATGATGCAGCAGGGCGATGTGATGGAGATTATCGCAGCCGAAGATCCGGTTGAAATCCACCATATCTTTATGCAGAAATTTGAAGGTCAGCACAAATGGATTTACAAAAAGAAAGATGAAGGAGAAATAGTGGTTCATCTTATAAAAGAAGTAAAAAGCGGTTTGGGCGACGATGGTTTTTCGGTGGTCAACGAAATGGATCTGAGACCTTTTCCGCCGGCAGAAAGACACGAAATGTTTTACAAAGCATTTGCAGATATTCAGGCAGGCGAAGCTTTTGAATTTTTGAATGATCATGATCCGCTGCCTTTATATTATCAGATGGAAGCAGAAAGCAAAGAACCTTTCCGCTGGGAATATCTGGAAGAAGGACCGGATCAGTGGAAGGTCAGAGTGATCAAGACCAAAGAATAAAAACAAAATCTTTATATAAACTTTAAGCCCCGTACGTCATTGACATACGGGGCTTTTCGAAAGGTTGGTTTGGTTTTTGGCTGGTCAGTCAGTTAAATAGTTGGTTTGCTTGGTTGGTTGGTTATTATATGCTTTCAATTACTTTTTTCAATTTGCTGCTTACTTCGGCTGCCAATTCCCCCAAATCATCATTTTTGACTGCCATCATGGACGCGACCGGATCGACTGCGCTGATCATAACGCCATTATCGGTTTCCTGAACAACCACATTGCAGGGAAGCATGCTTCCGATTTCGGGTTCTGCCAAAAGTGCGCGATGTGCAAACGGCGGGTTGCATGCACCCAGTATTTTGTATTTTCTGAAATCTACGTCCAGTTTATTTTTGAGCGTCTCTTTGATGTCGATTTCTGTCAGTATTCCAAAACCTTCTTTTTTGAGTTCTTCGGTGGTTTTCAAAACTGCTTCATCAAACTCCTTATTTGTAATTTTTGAAAATGTATAACTCATGATCTTTTTAAGATTTGAATTCGAAAACAAATTTATGGATGAAAAAACAAACAAACAGTAACCGAGGTTACAAATCTGAGAATAAAAACAATTTTAAGTCTGCTTTGATATAAATTCCAAATTCCGTTTGTAAACGGCTGATTTCCATTCCAAGCGGTTTTAAATTCTCAAAATTTTATTTTTTAACTCGCTGATTTTGTGATTGTACTCATAAAAAATGATCAATCTGACTGAAATATAAAGGACAATATGGTATTTTATTCAAAATAATATTTATATTTGAGACAGATTAGTCTTAAATACACAAACGTAATTATTTGGATATGAGCGACAGAGTTGCATTTGGATTGATGAAGGGTTCCCACGCGGTTTGAAAATTTATTAAGCAGATACGGCTTAATATTAATGCAGAAGATTTAAGGAGGAGAGCATTGGAATCCTGCGATGCTGAAAAATTTTAAATCTTAATTAATATGTGCGGTAACAGTATTTTAAAAAACAAACGGCAACTGTATGTTATCACGGTGCTGTTTACCATCTTTTTTATTTTGATATCGACTCCCTGGAGTTTTGGATTTTACTTCTATGCTGATTCAATGGCTGCATGGGTGATTTATTATGCTTTGGGCGCTATACTCGGCGTATATACCATGTGGGCTTTTGTCAGAGCCCTCCTTATTTTGCTCAGTCATGAGAGACACCATATAGAAGGCTGCAATGGTTAACCCAAAAGAACAGAAATCAAGAAAGATCGCTATCTGGGTCATTGGTCTGATGGTGATTGTATGGACTGTTCTCGGTGTTTTGTCATTTGTTGAAACCGAAAACAGAAAAAGACCACACACAGTGAATATCACTTTTGCCGGTCAGAATGCACTGACGGGAAAACAGGTTTTTCAGGCATACAACTGTATGGACTGTCACACCATAGTGGGCAACGGAGCTTATTTTGCACCCGATCTGACCAAAATCTATGAACAGACCGGTCCGGCATGGCTGCTTGCTTATCTTGGCTCTCCGGGTGCATATCCGACCGAAGCGGTTGTGAATATTCAACTCAACGAACTGATCAAAAACGGCGAAGCTTCTGTCAAAGGAATCGGCAATCTGGATGATTATTATTCAGAATATCCAAAGGCAAAAGAAAGAGTTGACGAGCGCGGTGGAGTGGATGCACTGATGCCCAATCTGAAGTTTTCAAAAGACGAGATCGACGGTCTGGTTGCGTTTCTGAAATATACATCAGAGATCAATACGGCAGGCTGGCCGCCGGAAGTTTTCGCAAAACAGACGGTCATTGATGAAGCCAAAAAACATTTGGAAGCCAAAAGCGGACTGCCTGTGAAAACTGCTGTTGCAACAGCATCGGGTGATGCAGGCGGTGATGCAACTGCACCAAGCGGTGAAGAGGTTGCAAATGCCATGGGCTGTATGGCCTGTCACTCAACAGACGGTTCGGTCAAAATCGGGCCGAGCTGGAAAAAACTGTACGGTGAACCGGTCGCACTGTCTGACGGATCTTCAGTTACGGTTGATGATGAATATCTGAAAAATTCAATCCTCAAACCGAATGATCAGATAGTCAAAGGTTTCCAACCGGGACTGATGCCTTCTTATGACGGTATCGTTTCGGAACAGGATATGGATGCAATTATCGAATATATCAAAAGCATAAAATAAATAACTATGAAGATTCAATTTAAAACACAGCGTTTGTCATACGGATTCTTCATCAGTATGCTATTGTTCTTTGCAATCCAGATGTTATTCGGATTATTGCTTGCTATCATTCATCTTGACCCGACCATTCTTCAGGGGACTTTGAATTTTAATGTGGCAAGAGCGTTCCACCTCAACTTTGCAGTTGTCTGGGTTGTAACCGGTTTTATCGGTACCATATTGCTGATCGGTCCAATCCTGGGTCAGCGCGATGTGAGGCCGGTTTGGCTTGTCAAATTCCTGCTGATTGCGCTTTGGGTGATTGCAATCTGGTCATTTATCACACTTCCGCTTGCACACAAAGGTATTGCAGGCTGGGTGGGCAATGTCCCGCTGCTGCAGCAGGGAAAGGAATTTCTGGAAGGCGGCCGGATTACAGGATTTCTGCTGCTGATCGGCTTCAGTATTTTTGCTTTCCTGACGCTTCATATGTTCCCGAAAAAGAAAAAGGAATGGAATGAGATGCATTGGGGACTGGCAGTCGGGGTTGTCGGACTGGCAACCGTTTGGGTTTTTGCATTGTTTTCATCAGAAAATCTTGATCTTCAGGAATATTTCAGATGGTATGTGGTTCACTACTGGGTGGAAGCTGTCTGGGAAATCCTGCACATCACCATCATTGGTTTCCTGCTTTATAAATTCTTTGGCGCAGACGAAGGCGAAGTCGGTTTTGCAGTATTCTGGGGTGTAAGTCTTGTAATCCTCAGCGGTTTGATCGGTAATTCCCATCATTATTTTTGGATTGGTACACCCGCATTCTGGCAATTCTGGGGCTCTCTCTTCAGCGCATTGGAACCGCTTCCGCTGATTTTCTGTATCTGGCACGTTTATCTGGACGAAAAACACGGATTGAAACCGATCAAAAACAGGGCTGCATTTTATTTTATCTTCGGATCGGCACTGTTCGAAATGGTCGGCGCAGGAATTCTCGGTTTCACCATGACACTTGCCTATGTGAACATTTGGGAACACGGAACCTGGATTACAGCTTCACACGGACACATGGCGCTGTTTGGCGCATTTGGTCTGCTGGTCATCGGTGCAGCCTATGAAGGAATCAGACAGGTCAAAGGAATTGAAAGATTTAATGATAAATTGTCAAAACTCGCATTCTGGATGCTGTTTACCGGTATTGTCGGAATCGTTGCAAGCTTTGCATACGGAGGAACCAATCAGATTTATGTGTACAGAATCCTCGGACTTGACTGGTGGGGACATCATATTCGTCCCGCGATGTCAGAAGCCCGCGTATTCCTTGCTTTGTTTGCATTCCTGTTTACGTTCGGAACGGTCATATTGATTTATGATTTGCTGACACTTCAAAACAGAAAATTGAGTGAAAGAGAAATCAGTGCGATCAACAACAGACTGACTCATCCCAAAACCATCGGCAAATGGAGCAGGGGAATGTCGAGATTTGAATTTGGAAAGTGGCTGCTTGCACTGTGGTTTATGGGGCTGACCATTACCGGCGGACTGTTCGCGTTTGGAATGAAGAGCGTTCGTCTTGGAGATCCGGTTATTCCGAATATACTTGCATTCATCGGTTACGGCGGTTTGTTCCTGATTACAACTCTGTTTGCCATCCGTTTCCTGAAAGCGTTTGAAGCAAGACAGGATATGCTTCAGCTGATCGATCTGTATGGAGATGATCAGATTCAAAAAATTGATTTGAGCAGTTTGGGTGAAAAACCGGATGAAGAACTTGATAAACTGGTTCTGAATACCTTTAATTCTATCGAATACGGACAGGCGTTCATACTCAGTTCGGATAAGGATTTGAAATCTCAACATCTGATGCTGTATGATGCACTCGGTCCCGGATTTATATGGGAGACCGTTGAGGACGGGCCTGAGCATTGGAAAGCCAAAATCGGTAAAGTGAATTAAAAATGATTGAAAATAAATTCCATAATTTTATTTGACACATATTCATTTTCTTTAAACTTGTGTTCAAAAGATGGGGAGTCAGAGGCTTCCCATCTTTATTGTGATTTTATTCAGTCCCTGATTTATTGAATCAATTGAAACCTGCTTTTTTTTTATCTTTGACAGATTGCAAAAAATGAATATCGGACTGAAATCAATTATTGAAAAAATAGAAATTTATCGAAAATGGAAAAGACAGAAAAATTCACAGCCCTGCATCGTGCATTGCACTGGCTGACGGCACTGGCAATCACAGTGCTTTTCCTGACCGGTTTTCTCAGAATGACCTGGATGGACAAAAAGAAGGTGGCAGAAATAATCGCTTCAAAAACTGACGCATTGTCTGGGGATGAGATGATTTCAATCGCAAAAGCTGTTAGAGAACCGATGTGGGAGTGGCATGTGATTTTTGCCTACGTGATGATTACGGTTTTTGCTGCCAGACTGATTTATATGGCAGTCAAAGGAATTCGTTTTCCAAATCCATTTGATTCAAAAATTTCAATTGGTGAAAGATTTCAGGGCATTTCTTATGTCTATTTTTATTTTCTGGTTGCCGGTTCCGTATTGACCGGAATTTGTTTGAAATTTGGATTTTTTGATGAATTTCACAAACAAATTGAAGGTGTTCACAAATGGGGGCTGTATCTTTATCCGATCTTCTTCCTCATTCACTTTGTGGGCATCGCAATTGGTGAACACGGAAACAAAAGGGGAGTGGTTTCGAAGATGATAGGCGGAGAAAAATAATCAAATGAATATACCCGAAAATCTGACAGGTCTGACCGATAAGGAAGTGGCTGCATCTCATGCCCGCTATGGTTACAACAGTCTCAAAGAGGAAAAAAAGAATTCCTTTCTGGTCTGGCTAGGCGAGCTGGTGAAAGAACCGATGCTGCTGCTTCTGATCGCGGTCTCTGTCATTTATCTGATTGTCGGTCAGTACGATGAAGCAATCTTTATGATCGTCGCACTGATTGCAGTATCGGGTATTTCGTTTTATCAGGATTTTGAAACACGCAAAGCGCTCAAAGAAATTGAAGAACTCAACGAGCCGCTCAGTCTGGTCATCAGAAATTCAAAACCGATTAAAATTCCGACCCATGAACTGGCGGTCGGCGATCTGTGTGTAATTGAAGAAGGAAACCTGATCAATGCGGACGGAAAGATTGTTCACAGCAATGATTTTTCGGTCAATGAATCTTCTCTGACCGGCGAAACTTTTTCGATTTACAAAAGCACTGAATCCGAAGAAAGCAAGGTTTTTAGCGGAACCATCGTCATGTCGGGTCTTGCGATTTTTGAAATTACAGAAATCGGTGCAAATACAAGACTCAACAAAATCGGACAGTCGATTAGTGAAATCGGATTGGAAAGTTCACCGCTGAGCAATCAGATTGTAAATTTTGTCAAATCGATGGCGATTATCGGTCTGATTGTTTTTCTGATGGTTTGGGCCTACAGTTTTTATCAGACCAAAAGCATTGTTGACAGTCTGCTCAACGGTCTGACGCTTGCCATGTCGATACTTCCCGAAGAAATTCCGGTTGCTTTTACAACCTTTATGGCATTGGGTGCATGGAAACTGATGCAGAAAAACATCATTGTAAAACGAAGCAACGTGATCGAAACTTTGGGCAGCACCACTGTGATCTGTACCGATAAAACAGGTACGATTACAGAAAACTCGATGCAGCTCAAAGAATTGTATCTGTTTGAAAATGATAAAGTTTATAATGAAGAGCATTTTAACAGTCCCGAACTTTTTGAACTGATTGAATATGCAATGTGGAGCAGCGAGCCGGTTCCTTTTGATCCGATGGAAAAAACCATCCACAGTGTTTATGAAAAGATGCATCCGATTGACAAAAGAAAGGATTTCAGAATGTTTCATGAATATCCGCTTGACGGCAAACCGCCGATGATGACCCATTTGTATCAGGATGATTCGGGACACAGAATCATTGCAGCCAAAGGTGCACCCGAAGCAATATTGTCGGTCAGCGAACTGACTGAAGAGCAAAGAATTCATCTGAGAAAACTTCTGAAAGATTTTGGTGAAAAGGGCTATCGTGTGCTCGGAGTTGCAAAAACAAAATTTGATTCTGATGATTTTCCGAAGAAACAACAGGATTTTAAATTTGAACTGATCGGTTTCACCGTATTTTTTGATCCGCCAAAACAGGGAATCGATAAAATCTTTAAAACGATTTCAGATGCCGGAATCGAGATCAAAGTCATCACCGGTGACAATCCCGATACTGCACTTGCGGTTGCACGTCAGGCGGGAATTGCCGTGGACGGAAAACCTGTCATCGGAAGCGATTTGGAAGGCCTCAGCGAAGAAGAACTGATTCAAAAGTCTGAAGAAACCACTTTGTTTGCCAGAATGTTTCCCGAGACCAAATTGGCGGTGGTCAATGCACTCAAGAAAAAAGGCGAGATCGTTGCAATGCTCGGCGACGGTGTCAATGATGCACCCGCGTTAAAATCGGCGAACATCGGTGTTGCAATGGGCATCAAAGGAACCGAAATTGCAAAAGCTGCGGCCGATCTTGTCATCGTCAACGACAATCTCGACAGACTTGTTGTCGGAATTGCGGAAGGAAGAAGGATTTATGCAAATATCAAAAAAGCGGTCCAGTACATCATTTCCATCCACATTCCGATTATACTCACAGTCTCACTGCCGCTGTTTCTCGGATGGATTTATCCTCAGATTTTCACGCCGATTCATGTGATTTTTCTTGAACTGGTGATGGGTCCGACCTGTTCGATCGTTTATGAAAACGAACCGATGGAAAAAGATACAATGCTCAGAAAACCGAGAAAGATTACAGAAACCTTTTTGAATTGGAAAGAATTGGGTGTCAGCATTGCTCAGGGACTGATGATAACGCTTGGAATACTGTTTATTTATCAGTACAGCGTAGGAACCGGCGGCGATGAAATGACCACCCGTGCAATGGTTTTCTCAACACTGATTTTTGCAAATATATTTCTGAGCCTTGTCAACCGTTCATTTTATTACAGCGTATTTGAATCATTCAAAAACAGAAACCTGCTGCTGTTGGCCATCAGTGTGATTGTGCTGGCGGCACTGATGCTGATTCTTTATGTGCCTGTGATTTCAGGATTTTTTAAATTAAACAGTCTGAACGCGTCTCAGTTAGGGATGACGGTCATCGTTTCCGCGATTTCGGTATTCTGGTTTGAACTTTATAAATTAAACAGACGCAGAAAGGGCAAAAAATTAAACTATAAAAGCTGTCGTATCAGTAACTTAGAATCTGTCTAAATCATGAAACATAATCCAGATCATAGAATTTATCTGTTATTAAACGGTACTTTGCAATAGAAGACGATATCGGATGAAAAGATTTTTTGTCATATTATTTCTATCTGCCTATTTGGTTTCGACAGCCGGATTCTCTCAGGTGCTGAAGCTGCCTACTTTGATTGAGCATTATTTTGATCACAAACAAAAGGATTCCGAACTGAACTTTTTTGACTTTTTGTCAATGCATTACAGCAGCGAAACCGAACACCATCATTCGGATAAAAAAAATCCGCATGAAAAACTTCCTTTTCAGCATATGAACAATATAGCCAGCCAGGTGCTCATACTGACCGAAACCGAAGAATCCGAAACCGACTGGAATTCAACTTTTGTCTATCGGCCCAAAATCAGGGCAATTTCAGACTTCTTTTCTGAAAACGAATTATCGTTCTCAATCTGGCAGCCTCCCAGAAACAGTTAATCAGTCAGATTTTTTTCGGTTTAATATTATTCTGCAATTTCTGCAGATTTAAAATGATTCAAACCGAATCTTCAAATCTGTATCTCAGCAATTTGTATTGATAAACTACGCGGCCGATTGGCCCGGAGCATTTGAATAAATTATTGAAATTATTGATTAACAAATAATAAAATGTTACATAAAATAATATCCTTTTCAATAAGGAACAAACTGATCATCGGTCTTTTTACGATCGCACTGATCATATTTGGTGCCTATGAGACCACAAAACTTCCGATCGATGCGGTACCAGACATCACAGACAATCAGGTGCAGATCATCACGGTTGCGCCCGCTCTGGGTGCCACCGATATTGAACGATTGGTCACTTTCCCAATCGAGCAGGAGGTAAGCAGCATCAGCGGAATTCATGAAATCAGAAGTTTTTCAAGATTCGGTCTGTCGCTGGTAACCATCGTTTTTGAAGAAAATATTGATGTTTACTGGGCCAGACAGCAGGTGAGCGAAAGAATACAGTCGGTTCAAAACAGCATACCCGAAGGTGTCGGAGTTCCTGAACTCGGC
Source organism: Flavobacteriia bacterium (assembly GCA_019455045.1). GTDB lineage: Bacteria > Bacteroidota > Bacteroidia > Flavobacteriales > Weeksellaceae > Moheibacter. The sequence goes on along the minus strand of JACFND010000012.1, from coordinate 22,346 downwards.
CCGATTTCAACCGGTTTGGGTGAAATCTATCAGTATGTTGTCCGTCCTGAAAAAGGCTACGAAGACCGTTATAACGTAACCGAGCTGAGGGCGATTCAGGACTGGATTGTCAGAAGACAGCTGCTGGGCGTCAAGGGTGTGGCTGAAGTCAGCAGTTTTGGCGGAAAACTGAAACAATATGAAGTAGCCGTCAATTCAAACAGACTGCAGGCATACGGACTGAACATCAACGATCTGTTTTTGGCACTCGAAAAAAACAACCGGAATACCGGAGGAGCTTATATCGAAAAAGGACCGGGCGTTCTTTTTATTCGAAGCGAAGGACTGATCGACGGAATCGAAGACATTGAAAACATTGCGGTCAAAAGCACTTCGGCCGATGTGCCCGTACTCGTAAAAGATGTTGCAAATGTCAAAATCGGCCATGCCACCCGTTACGGTGCGATGACCTATAACGATGAAGGAGAAGTAGCCGGTGCGGTTGTGATGATGCTGAAAGGCGCCAACAGCAATCTGGTAATAAAAGATGTCAAACAGCGGATTGAACAGATTCAAAAGACGCTTCCAAAAGGAGTTGTGATTGAAGCATTCCTCGACCGTACAAAAATGGTGAACAATGCCATCCGTACCATTGAGACCAATCTGATGGAAGGTGCGCTGATCGTGGTCTTCATACTGGTTTTGTTTTTGGGAAATTTCAGAGCCGGGCTGCTGGTTGCATCGGTAATACCGCTTTCAATGCTTTTTGCAATCATCATGATGAATCTGTTTGGCGTCAGCGGAAATCTGATGAGTCTGGGTGCGCTTGATTTTGGTTTGATTGTCGATGGTGCTGTAATCATAGTCGAAGCGGTGCTTCATCGTTTTCATTCCGATAAAAAATATATAAAATCGGAATCGATTTCTCAGCAGGAAATGGATACACAGGTGGGCTCATCCGCATCAAGAATGGTGAACAGCGCGGTTTTTGGTCAAATCATCATTCTGATTGTTTATCTGCCGATACTCACTTTGCAGGGAATTGAAGGAAAAATGTTTAAACCGATGGCGCAGACGGTTTCTTTTGCGCTGATTGGTGCATTCATACTGTCGCTGACCTATATTCCGATGATGAGTACGATTGTACTGAGCAAAAAATTAAAACACAAAGACACTTTCTCTGACCGAATGATGAAAAAGCTTGAAAAAATTCATCAAAAACTGCTTGTCAGAGTGGTTCATCATCCCAAAATGGTGATTTCGGCCGTGCTTCTGCTGTTTGCATTTTCTCTTTTCATACTGTCAAGACTTGGAGGCGAATTTATTCCTGCACTTGAAGAAGGCGATTTTGCGGTTGACACAAGGGTGCTGACCGGAAGCAATCTGAACACAACGATTGAATATACACAAAAGGCGGCTCACATACTGGTTTCGGACTTTCCCGAAGTCGAAAAGGTGGTGACCAAAATAGGAAGCGGTGAGGTGCCGACCGACCCGATGCCGATGGAAGCCAGCGATATGATGGTCATACTCAAACCCAAAAAGGAGTGGACGTCCGCCAAAACTTTTCCAGAGCTGGCAGATAAAATGGGCAAATCGCTTGAAACCGTTCCCGGCATCAGCACCGGTTTCCAATATCCGGTTCAAATGCGTTTCAACGAACTGATGACCGGAGCGCGTCAGGATGTGGTCTGCAAAATCTTTGGCGAAGATCTGGACAGTCTGTCGGGTTATGCAAAAAAACTGGGTGACATCATCAAAACGGTGGATGGTGCAGAAGATCTTTATATTGAACCGATTACAGGAATGCCACAAATCGTGGTCAAATACAGAAGATCAAATCTGGCCCAGTACAAACTCGATATCGATGAGGTGAACCGGATTGTCAATACTGCATTTGCCGGACAGACTGCAGGACCGGTTTATGAAGGTGAAAAGAGATTTGAACTCGTGGTCAGACTGGATGAAAAACAAAGGGAAAATCTGGACGATATCAGAAATCTTCTGATTCCGACTCAGGACGGAATTCAGATACCGCTGTACCAGCTGGCGGATGTGGATATCATCACCGGACCGGCACAGATTCAGAGAGAAGATTCAAAAAGACGGATCACCGTCGGTTTTAATGTGAGAGGAAGAGATGTACAAAGCATTGTTGACGAGCTCAGCAAAAAATCTGAGCTTCAGCTTTCATTGCCGACCGGTTATTACCTGACTTACGGGGGTGCTTTTGAAAATCTGAATCAGGCCAAATCAAGACTGATGGTCGCAGTTCCGGTTTCGCTTGCGCTGATTTTCATACTGCTGTTTTTTGCTTTCCGCTCGATCAGAGAGAGTCTGCTGATTTATACGGCGATACCGCTTTCTGCCATCGGAGGCATTCTCTTTTTGGCCATGAGAGGATTGCCTTTCAGTATCAGTGCGGGTGTCGGATTTATTGCACTGTTCGGTGTTTCGGTGCTCAACGGCATCGTTCTGATTTCTGAGTTTAACCGAATGAAGAAATCGGGTGTTGATGATCTTGAGAAAATTGCGCTGGAAGGTGCACGGACAAGATTGAGACCGGTACTGATGACCGCATTTGTGGCCTCTCTCGGTTTTCTGCCGATGGCGCTCAGCAAAGGTGCGGGAGCAGAAGTACAACGACCGCTGGCAACGGTTGTAATCGGCGGTTTGCTGATTGCCACTTTTCTGACACTTTTTGTGCTGCCAACTTTATTTATACAATTTGAAAAATTTAAAATTAAAAAAATGAAATTCAACAAACGAAAACTGAGCCTTTTCCTGCTGATGATCGGCTGTCTGCCTGTTTTCGGACAGACCATCGATATAAACGGAGCAATCGAAATGGCTGAAAAGAACAATCTGTCTGTCAAAGACGGTGAACTCTATGCAGAGTATCAGTCAAAAAGGACGGCGACCTATCTGAATCTGCCCAAAACCGGACTGACTGCAGAATTGGGACAGCTGAACGGAAACAGTTTTGACAATAAAATCGGAATTGAACAGTCATTTGAATTTCCAACGGTTTACAAAAGACAAAAACAGCTGATCGAACAGGAGTTCAATACCGCAGTAAAACAGTCGGATCTGAACAAAACCGATGTAAAAAAACTGACCCGAATGGTGTTTTATCAAATCATTGTGCTCAGAAAAAAACAGGAAATACTGAAACAGACCGATCTGATTTATTCTGATTTTCTTGAAAAAAGCGAATTGAGATTCAAGACCGGAGCTTCCAATCTGCTCGAACGGAATACTGCCGAAATCCAGAGACAGAGCATTTCAAACCGATTGAAACTGATTGATAATGAGATTGAAGTATTAAAAATCCAGTTACAGCTGCTGATGAATTCAGATTTGAGATATGAACCTGTTGCTGACGAAATTATCATTCCGTTTGATGGAGCTTATGATGAAATTCTGACCGAAGCTCATCCTGCGACCGATCTTGCAAACAGCCGTATTGAACAGTCAAAATCGCAGCTTGCACTTGAAAAATCAAAAACGCTGCCCAATTTTTCGGTCGGATATTTTAACCAGAGTTTTAATGATTTGAATCACAGCCGTTACAATGTGGTCAGTATCGGGATCGGTCTTCCGATCTTCACCGGGGCACAGCGGGCACAGATCAAAGCTGAGGAATACAAAATATCTTATTACGAAAATCAGCTCGAACTCAAGAAAATGGAACTTGAAACCGAATACAGAAAAGCTTCGAAGGCTTATGAAACCGAATTTGAAATCGTTGAAGATTACAAAAACAGACTCCTGCCGGTTGCAACAGAAATCATGAATTCAGCCAAAGAACAGTTTGTAAACGGAGCCATTGATTATCTCGACTGGACGCTGCTTCACAATCAGTCAGTCCAAGTCAGCGAAGAATATTTTGACAATGTGATGCAGCTAAACCGCACCATCATCGAAATCTTATATCTAACCTCAAAATGAAATTAAAAATGAAAAATATAATTCTTGGTCTGATGCTGCTGACCGCGATCGGATGCAGCAAACCGGAAACTGTTCAGCAAACTGAAACAGCAGACGAAAGCATGCTGAGCCTGACCGATGAACAGTTGAAACAATTTGATCTTTCTGTTGTCAGTCTGGAACAGCAGCCGATCAGCAGCACACTGAAACTGACCGGCTCAATCGATGTGCCGCCTCAAAATCTGGTGTCGGTGAGCAGTGCGTTGGGTGGTTATGTGAAATCAACCCGTCTTTTGCCCGGTACTCATTTCAGAAAAGGAGAAATCCTGGTCACGCTCGAGGACAATCAGTACATACAGCTTCAGCAGGATTATCTGACAACAAATGCAAAGCTGGTCAATGCCAGGGCAGAATACAATCGTCAGAAAGAACTCAACCAAAGTCAGGCGAGCAGTGACAAAGTCTATCAGCAGGCAACCGCAGATCTTCGGATGCTTGAAGCAGAAAAAGCAGGTTTGGAGCAGAAACTGAGACTGATCAACATCAATCCGTCAAAAATCAGTGTAGGCAATATCAGCCGGACAGCGCCCGTTTATGCGCCTTTTGACGGTTTTGTCAGTCGTGTGTTTGTGAATATCGGAAAATACGTTTCACCTGCAGATGTGATGTTTGAACTGGTCGATCCAAGAGACATTCATCTGAATCTTAAGGTATTTGAAAAAGATTGGGACAGAATCAGCATCGGACAGCCGCTGACTGCATACACCAACAGCAATCCCGAAAAGAAATACAGCGCGAAGGTGATACTGATCGGCAAAAATATTTCTGATGACAGAGCGGTTGAAGTTCACGCTCATTTTGAAAATTATGATTCAAAACTGATTCCGGGAATGTATATGAATGCAGAGGCGGAAATCCCCGAACTGACTGCATTTGCGGTGCCGGACGAATGTGTGCTCAATTATGAAGGAGAGAATTTTGTCTTTGTGAGAATATCAAAAAATGAATTTGAAATGATTCCGGTTGTAATCGGTCAAACCGGCAACGGATTTACAGAAATTACAAATCCTGATCAGCTCAAATCAAAAGAGATTGTGATGAAAGGCGCATACACGCTCTTAATGGCACTGAAAAACAAAGGAGAGGAAGAATAAGTGAGTCCGGCTGACAGTGATTTTGAATTTTTGCAGTGTTTATACCGACGACAGCCCGTTTGATCAGCGGAAAGCGCAAAAGAAATTATTTGGTTTTAGTCTCAGGAATTGAAATTTATTTATTAATTTTAGGGAACTTAACTAAAACTTTTTGCGTCATGGGGGAATACTGTTTGGAATGCGGCGACAAAATCATCGGCAGATCTGATAAGAAATTCTGCAACGACGGCTGTCGGAATGCATACAACAACCGGAGCAATCGTGATTCTACCAATCTTATGCGAAGCGTTCATCGCAAGCTCAGAAATAATTTCAGAATCCTTTCTGAATTGAATTTTAAGGAAGGAAAATCAAAGATCACAAATGAAAAACTGCTCAAAGACGGTTTTGACTTTGAATATTTCACCAATCTCAAAGTGTATAAAAACGGCGCCGAATACCGTTTTCTGTACAATATCGGATATCGGTTTCTGGAAGATGACTGGATACTTGTGGTCAGGAATGAAGAAGAAAAACATTCGAAAAATCATAATTAAAAAAAGAGGGCTTCAAACGAAGCCCTCCCGGTTTCTTTAGGTTTTTAACCCATTTGGTTTTATTTGCTCAACTCAGCCTGAATCATTTTTGCGTGTTCCAGGTGTTCTTTGAACAATGGAACTGCACCTGAAAGAAATTCTCTGAACTCTTCATTTTGAATGGCGGGAACCAACGTACCTTCAACAGCTTTGATCACATTGTCATGGAAAGTAACTTCGTTGTCGATATAAGCTTTGTCAAAATCGGCTCCTGAAAGAGAATTCAAAGTTTCTGAAAATTGTTTTCCCTGATCAACAAATCCTTTTGTGGTGTCGTTGTTGTCATCCGGAGTCAGATTATGTTCTCCGGCGAATTTAACGGCTGCATTGATCACATTGGTGTGGTCTTTATCCATGGTTTGAGCGAATTCCTTAACTTTTGGATTTGTCGCTTTTTGTTCTGCAATTTTAGCCCAGTCAACATCCACCTGATTGGCGGTTACTGCAATTGAAGCGATGACTGCATCTGTCATTGCAGGTGCATCTGCCTGATCGGTTGCGGTTGAATCCGCAGGTTCCTCAATTGCTGTTTCGTCTGTTGTTTCAACATTGCTGCCTTCATTTTTACATCCGACTGCAACCAAGGCAATACCAAATGCAAACAAAGCAGTTTTAAACAAATTTGCTTTTTTCATTTTAACTTGTTTTTAAACGGGTTCTGATAATTTAGTGATAAGATCTGATAAGAAGTCGCAGAGCCCTAAACGGCTCTCTCAAATCTGTAACAAAGGTAAAAATTATTTTTAATAATTCTAAATAATTTAATTTTAGTTGAAATATGCAGTTGTTTTCTGACAATCCTCAAGTGTCAATTTTATTTTTAAGTAATTAAAAAAATTGAGCTGAAATCAATTTTGAATCAAATCAATGAATACAAAATCTTTAAATTAGCCGAATGAATAAATATCTGATAGTCGGATTGGGAAACCCGGGTGAGAAATACCGCTATTCCAGACACAATATCGGTTTTTTGATTGCAGACGAACTGGTTCGAAAACAGGAACAGAGCTTTGCTGCTTCCAACTTTGGTCAGGTGGCCCAATTCAAATACAGAGCCCGACCGATAACCGTTCTGAAACCCGACACCTATATGAATCTGAGCGGCGATGCAGTTCGTTTTTGGATGCAGAAAGAACAGATTTCTATCGAAAATGTATTCATCATCTGCGACGATCTGAATCTTCAGTTCGGCACCATCCGGATCAGAAGAAAAGGAAGCGACGGCGGCCACAACGGATTAAAAGACATTCAGTCAAAAATTCAGAACCAGAATTATCCCAGACTCAGATTTGGAATCGGCAACGAATTTTCGGCCGGTCATCAGATTGATTTTGTATTGGGTATGTGGTCAGAAGACGAAATGAAACTGCTGCCCGAAAGACTCGACACAGCTTCAAATGCGGTTCTTTCATTTGTGTTTGAAGGAATTGCAAACGCAATGAACAATTTCAACGGTAAGTAAACTACTAATCTTTTAAATCAAAAATATCGCTGTACGGATTGCCCGGTGTAACAAAAAACTCACCATCCACATATCTGTATTGGGTTCCGATATTTTGAACCGCTTTCAAATCTGCATCATCCAATTTGATATTTGCACTTTCCAGATTCATGATGATGTGATTTTCAGAAGTTGATTTCGGAATCACAGCCGTTCCTCTCTGTTCTGCCCATTTGATCAGCACCTGCCCCGGACTGCAATTGTGTTTTTGGGCAATATCAACAATCGTTTTGTGACTGATCAGACTCGGTTCATTCTCTTTTTTCATCGAATGATGACGATCTCCGCTGCCCAAGGGCGAATAGGCTGTGGAATGTATTCCGTTTTCATTGCAGAATTCAATCATTTCATTCTGAGGAAGAAAAGGATGCATTTCCACCTGATTCATTTCGGGCATATCGTCGGTCAGTATTGACAACGCCTTCAGTTTTTTGATGCTGAAATTAGAAACGCCGACATGACGGGTCAGTCCGAGTTTTTTTGCTTCGATCATCGCTTCCCAGGTTTCGATCAGCGGAACTTCGGCAAGCGATAGATAATCGCTGTCATCTTTTGGGAAAATTTCAACTTCCGGTTTGAATGCAACCGGCCAATGAATCAGATACAAATCCAGATAATCGAGCTGCAGATCTTTGAGTGTACTTTTCAGTGCCGGAATCACATCATCTCTTTTGTGTGAATTGTTCCAAAGTTTTGAAGTTATCCAAACATCTTCGCGCTTGATTTTTCCGGTCGAAAAAAAAGTTGAGAAAGCACGTCCGACCGCATCTTCATTTGCATAAGTTTTTGCACAGTCAATATGCCGATATCCGTTTTCCAATGCGATTTTCACTGCGTTTTCAACTTCTGCCGGTCTTGATTTCCATGTACCCAAACCGATTGCCGGCATACGGTCGCCGTTTTTAAATTCCAGATGATTCATTTATTTTGATGATTTAAACAAACAAAGTTAGTTAAAAGCTGCTGTTTTAGGCTTAAAATCCATGGTGAATCATTTATAAAAATTGAATTTTGGAATTTAATTTTTTTATAATTCAAATTGTGTATTTTTGAGAACAGATCATGATTGAAATGAGTTTGAATTCAAACAAAGATATCGCATTGGTATTGTCGGGCGGAGCCGCCAGAGGACTCGCCCATATTGGTGTGATCAGAGAATTGGAAAACCGGGGTTACCATATCAAAAGCATCACCGGAACTTCGATCGGTGCGCTGATTGGCGGTCTGTATGCAATGGGTCGTTTGGATGAATTTGAAGACTGGATCATCAAACAGAGAAGTTACAGTTTTATCAAACTGCTCGATATTTCTTTCCGAAGAAACGGAATTATAAAAGGCGAAAAAATTCTTCAGAAACTCAGAAAAGAAATTCCGGGTATGAACATCGAAGAACTGCCGATTCCATTTTGTTGTGTGGCAACCGATCTTTATACCCAGCAGTCTGTGGTTTTGAACAAAGGAAAAATTTATGATGCAATTCGTGCGTCGATTGCAATTCCGTCGGTTTTTACACCGGTCAGAAGAGACGGAATGCTGCTGGTTGACGGCGGTGTACTCGACAATATTCCGGTTGATTTTGCAATCCGTACAAAACCCGACGACAAAATTCTGGCGGTCGATGTGAATGCGCGAATCCTGACGGAACAGCCGTCAAAAGGTCTGTCAAATAGAAATCTGAGTTTGTTCAGACTGAGCAATCAGGTGATTTCACTGATGACCGAAACGCTCGGAAATTTGAAATTAAAAGAAAATCCGCCTGATTTTACGATTCGGATTTCAAGATTTTCGTGTGAACTGTATGAATTCTACAAAGCCAAAGATCAGATTGAGCTGGGAAGAAAATGTGCTGCCGAACAGCTTGATCAGTTTGAGTTTTAAGTGATTTGAAATTTCCTGATTTTGAATCATCATTCAAAAGTCCCAATTTTGCATTAAACTTTTGAAAAATGCTTGGACTGAAACTGGCCACCGATCCCAGATGGGCAAATATAGCCGAGAAAAATTTGGAAGAAATACTGACCGATCATGCCTGGTGCGAACAAAAAGCAGCATCAAACGCAATCTCACTGATTGTCAACAATTCACAATATCAGGATTTGGTTTCGACCATGACCGAAATTGCGATGGAAGAGATGAGTCATTTTCAGATGGTTCATGAAATCATCAAAAAACGAGGTTACACACTCGGACCCGAAAGAGCTGATGATTATGTGGGCCAATTGTATAAATTCTGTAAAAAGGACGGAAGTAAAAATCAGTCTTTTGTTGACAGACTGCTGTTTGCTGCGATGATTGAAGCAAGAAGCTGTGAGCGCTTCAGAGTGCTGTCAACCAATATCAAAGATGAAGAACTTGCGAAATTTTATCATGAACTGATGGTTTCAGAAGCCAAGCATTATACTACTTTTCTGAAATTTGCAAGAAAATATTCAACCGATGTGGATGTGGACAAACGCTGGAAGGAATGGCTTGAATTTGAAGGCGAACTGATCAAAAATTACGGAAATAAAGGTGAAGTTCACGGCTGATCCGGACTCAGATCCAATTCAAAAATATAATCATCCATCACATAAGAATTTCCGATTTCAAAAACACCTTCACCGATTTTTTTGAAACCTGATTTTTCATAAAACCGGATTGTGTCGGTATTGTGTTTGTTTACATTGAGGCTGATTTTGTAGAGTTTGCGTTCGATTGCCGTCTTTTTGATAAAATCAATCATCAGTTTTCCAAAACCTTTTCCGCGAATTTCTTTTTTCAGATAAATTTTTGACAGATACATTCCCGATTCTTCAGGTTTCAGCATCAGATAACCGACCGGTCTTTCATTTTCCCAAAGTATCCGCCATATACAATCCTGATTGATTTCTTCCAAAATTTTTTGTTTGGAATGAAACATTTCCAGCATATAATCAATCTGTTCTTTGCTGATGATTTTGATATAATGCTGATTCCAGATTTCTTCGGCAAGCTGCTGCAGCAGTTCGATTTCGTTTTCGGTGACCGGTTTGAGTTCTGTCATTTGATAAAATTCGAATCAAAATTAAATCAAATTGATGATTTGAAAGCAACCATCAAATTAGAAATCCTAAGCCTGTCCAAAGTCAAATTCAATTTCTATCTTTGTTAACTAAATTCAATCAAAATGTACAGCGAAAAATTTCATAAACATCTGTCCGATACCCTGGCAGATCTCGACAATCAGGGATTATTCAAAAGAGAAAGGATCATTGCGTCTCATCAGGCGGCCGAAATCACGCTTCAAAACGGAAGCAGGCTTTTGAATTTCTGTGCAAACAATTATCTGGGACTTTCGGATCATCCCGAAATTATCAAAGCTTCTCAGGATATGCTCGACAAAAGAGGATACGGAATGTCGTCGGTTCGTTTTATCTGCGGAACTCAGGACATCCACAAAGAATTGGAAGCGAGAATTGCCCATTTTCTGGGAATGGAAGATTCGATTCTTTATGCGGCTGCTTTTGATGCAAACGGAGGTGTTTTTGAACCTTTGTTTACAGAAGAAGATGCAATTATTTCTGACGAACTGAATCATGCTTCGATCATTGATGGTGTGCGTTTGTGCAAGGCGGCGAGATATCGTTACAAAAACAACAATATGGCTGATTTGGAAGAGCAGCTGAAAGCGGCTGCCGAAAAAAATCACAGATTCACAATTATCGTAACCGACGGAGTTTTCTCAATGGACGGGATCGTTGCCAATCTGAAAGGTGTTTGTGATTTGGCTGAAAAATACGGTGCATTGGTGATGGTTGATGATTCACACGCAACCGGATTTATCGGCAAAACAGGTCGCGGAACACACGAATATTGTGATGTGATGGGCCGAGTGGACATCATCACTTCAACCCTCGGAAAAGCATTGGGCGGAGCAATGGGCGGTTTTACTGCCGGAAAAAAAGAGGTGATCGAAATGCTCAGACAGCGTTCGAGACCTTATCTGTTTTCAAATTCGCTGGCGCCGGGCATAGTGGGTGCGGCTCTGCATGTGTTTGATCTGCTTGAAAAAGATACAACACTGAGAGACAAGGTGATGGAAAATGCGGAATATTTCAGAGGAAAAATGAAAGCGGCAGGTTTTGATATTCCGGACGGAGATGCTGCCATTGTTCCGGTGATGCTGTATGATGCAAAACTCTCTCAGGTGATGGCTGACAAACTGCTTGATGAAGGAATCTATGTCATCGGATTTTTCTTTCCGGTGGTGCCGAAAGACAAAGCAAGAATCAGAGTTCAGCTTTCGGCCGGACATACCAGAGAGCATTTGGACAGAGCGATTGCCGGTTTTACCAAAGTAGGCAAGGAGCTGGGTGTGATCAAATAATGATTTTTAAAAATAATGAGAAAGCCTGTTCAGATTTTGGACAGGTTTTTTTGTATAATTTTTTCAGTGGAATTTTTAAATTTTTGTCAGTCGTGCGAGATATGATTCTTCATCTTCAATGACTTTTTCGACTTTGAAACCGAATTCTTCAGCCGCTGTTTTCAGATTGTCATAATCGAGATACAGCATTTTGAAAGGTTTGTCTTCTTCACCTTTGTAACTGACATAATATTCGACTTCACCGTAATAATGATCGGCAGGCAGTTCGATACCTTCTGGATTTTCAAACATATACAGTATGTCTGTTCCGTCAATCAATAACTGACCGCCGGGATTGAGCAGCTGATAAAGTTTTTTGAGATAATCATCCATTCTGTCAATGGTTTCAAAAATCCCGGTTCCGTTCATCAGCAGTAGGATGGTGTCAAAAGTTCCGTCATTGAAATCAAGCAGATTTTGACAAACAGAATTTTTCACGCCTCTCAATTTGCAGATTTCAATTGATTTTTCGGAAATATCGATTGCTGTCACATCAAGCTGTTTCTGATTTTGAAGATAAAGACTGTGAGAACCCGCAGCTGCACCCACATCCAGAACTTTTCCTTTTGAAAGTTCAAGCGCTTTTTGTTCGATCGGCGGCATTTCGGCAAAATTTCTGAACAGATAGGAGACAGGCAGTACATCCTGTTCCGAAACCGATGATTCGGTGATGATATCTTCAGGAGAATTTTGATGAAAATAATCCCAAATTGCTTTGCCCATCAAGTCTTTCATAAATTGTCTGTCTGTTAATTTTTATAATTCTAATGCAAATATAGACTGAATGAATCAATCAGGCGAATCGGCAGCTTATTACATTATTGATTTGACTTTTTTAATTGATTAAAAAAAATTAATTTAAAGATTGATTCGGCAATGGAATTTTTTCTTACTTTTAACAAAGCATTAAAAAATTTTGGTACAATGCTTGTCGTTATAAGAATATTATTAACCAATAAATTAATCAAAAAATGAAAAAAATTATTGCACTCAGCATGATCAGCTTCGGTTTAAGTTTCGGACTGGCACAGCAGAAATCTGAAACCCTGAAGAAATCGGAAGATCAGGTAACTACATCTACAGTAAAAAAACAAAAAACACAAATTTCAGATGATGAAGCTGCTGTAAAGAGAGTCGAAATGAACAAAGGAAAAAGAGCTGAATTGAAGAGAGACGGAGATCAGAAAAAAGGCGATTTCAGAAAAGGAAACAAAGATCAAAAAGACATGAGATCCCAAATGAGCGCTGAAAAAAGGAAAGAAATGACTCCTGAAGAAAGGATGAAAATGAAAGAGGAAAGATTGAAAAAAGCGAACGAGAAAGGTCAGATCGATGCTCAAAAACAGCAGGAAATCAAAAGAAAGGCAGAAAGCGAAAGATCAAGCAAAGCAGCAAACAGCCTGAAAGCAGAATAATCCAAAAAAGACTGAGTTTTAAAATTAGTTGTAATTTTTAAACGAAAAACGGATATTAGCCCGATCAAATCCAATTTTGGTCGGGCTTTTAATTTTTTATCGGATGAATATTTTCAAATACCTTTTAGTTTCAATTTTTGTTTTATCGGTTTCGGTTTCCGCACAGGAAATTTCTGAAAACAAAGTTGACGAGACCGTTCAAAATGCACTCAAAACCTTTAACGTACCCGGAATTTCGGTCGGTATCATCCATGATGGAAAAGTCATTCTGGCAAAAGGCTACGGGCTGGCAAGCATCAATACGGGTGAAAAAGTAAACTCAGAGACCAACTTCGGTATTGCATCCAATTCAAAAGCATTCACAACGACTGCACTGGCTTTGCTGGTAGACCGGGAAAAACTGGATTGGGACGACAAAGTGAAAAAATACATACCCGAATTCAAAATGTACAATGATTATGTGACCGAAGAATTCACCATCCGCGATCTGCTGACCCACAGAAGCGGTCTCGGACTGGGGGCCGGTGATCTGATGGTCTGGCCCGACGGGCACGATTTTGTACCCGAAGACATCATCCGAAATATTCATTTTCTAAAACCGGTTTCGGGTTTCAGAACCAAATACGATTATGACAATCTGCTGTACATCATTGCCGGCGAAGTGATTGAAAGAGTATCGGGTCAGAAATGGACTGAATTTATAGAACAGAATTTTATCATTCCGCTTGGAATGACCAGAACCGGTGCAAGCTGGAATACGCTCAAAGACAAATCAAATGTGATCGATCCGCATGTTCCGATTGACGGAAAACTAAAGGTGATCGACAGATACACCAATCCGATTTTTGATGCAGCTGCAGGTATTTATTCAAATGTGGACGATCTCGCCAAATGGGTTCAGTTTCAGCTTGATTTGGGGAAAACTTCTGACGGAAAACAATTGGTATCCGAAAAACAGATGAAACAGCTGATCACGCCTCAAACACTTCAGCCGAATTTCACACGACCACCCTACAATACGCTCTTTCGTGCTTACGGACTCGGTTTTCAGCTTCAGGACATGAACGGAAAACTCGAGGTTTCGCATACCGGCGGTTTGGAAGGAATCGTTACTCAGATCATTATGTATCCGCAACTGAATCTGGGCATCATCGTGCTGACCAATCAGCAGGCGGGCGCAGCATTTATGGCAATTTCAAATACGATCAAAGACCATTATCTCGGTTTGCCTGAAAAAGACTGGGTAAAGGAATATGGCGAACTGATTGCAAAAAGAACCGGTGAAGCAGATGTGGTAACAGATGAAGTTTGGGAAACCGTTGAGAAAAATAAAAAGCTCAGACTTGCCTATATCGACAGCCTTCCGGGTACCTACAAAGACAATTGGTTTGGTGAGGTGAAAATCACGATGAACAAGGGAAAACTCAGATTTGAATCGGCAAGATCTTCACAATTGAGAGGTGATATGTTCTATTACAAAGGTGACACTTTTGCGGTGAAATGGGACAATGCTTATATGCATGCAGATGCTTTTGTGTTTATGAAAGTTGAAGACGGAAAGGTCACAGGATTCAAGATGGAGCCGATTTCACCGTTGACCGATTTCAGTTATGATTTTCAGGATTTGGATTTTTCTAAGCAGGATTAGATTAAGCCGAAAATAATTTAATTTTTACAACTCATCCTCGAAAATTGACGGTTCGTCCAATTAATTTTTGTGTAAATTTATACAGTTCTGAAATTTGTCTCATCAAATTAAAAAAACTGTTATCATGCAAAAATTAATTATCATTTTGAGTATCCTGGTTCTGGGATTGTTTTTCAGAGCAAACGGACAGACAAACTACAATTCAGAAATGCAAAACGCGTTGAACAAATTTTCAGCTGCTCATGCTGACGGAAGTTTTGAGAAAGCAGCCTCCGATTTTGACAAAATCGCAAAATCAAACCCGGACAATTGGCTTCCGCTTTATTATTCGATGCTTTCAAGAACTTTGTATGCATTTTCACTCAATCCCGAAGATGCCATTAAGATTGCGGGCGATCTTGAAAAAGATTATGACAAACTGATCGAAATGAATCCCGATATGTCAGAAACACTGACTTTGAGAGGGCTTTTCAGAACGATAAAGGTTGCAAAAGACCCGATGAATTACGGAATGGTTTTGCCTTCAGCGATTATTGCAGATTATAATGAAGCAATCAAAATCAATCCTGATAACCCAAGACCGCTTTATCTGCTCGGACAGTTCAATATGCGTTCGGCGCCTTATTACGGAACCGATCCGGTTCAGTATTGCCCGATGATCAAAAAAGCAAAACAACTTTATACAAATCATTCGGTCAAAGACTTTGAACCCGCCTGGGGAGAAGACAATGCGGATGAAATCCTGAAAACCGAATGCGTTGAATAAACGATAAGTTTTGTTAAAATTAACCGATGAAAAATATTCAAAAACATATCGTTTACAGCCTGATCATCGTTCTGATCATCAACACCATCAATGTTTCGTTCTATTTTATGAACAATGGTGTGCTGCCCGGAGTCGGTCTGGCGCTCGAATATTTTGGCTGGTCTGTGTATTTTACTGCCGGTCTGTATCTGGTGAATGCATGGGTGAGCAATCGGGTTCAGAAAAGTTTTCCAAAATTTGATCTGAAAGATATTGTCAGGAAATTTATCATCGGAACGCTTGGCAGCGCAATCGTCAGTCTGATTACCGGTTCGCTGCTTTATTTCACCATGCGTTTATTTTACGGAGATCCGTGGTCGGAAGCATTTCACAAACTGTTTTATTCTGCCGAGACTGCCGAAGGTGTCCGACTGATGGTTTGGTTTGCGGTAACGATTGCCGTAATATTTCAAACAGCTTCACTGGTCGAATATTATCAGTCGGGGCAGCTGAAGGAACAGAAAAAACAGGTGATTAGAATTTCAAGACAGCACGAATCTCTGAAATCACAGATCAGTTCACACTTTTTGTTCAACAGTCTGAATGTTTTGACCGGACTGATCGAAGAAAACAGCGAAAAGGCGCAGGAATTTGTCGGCGATCTCTCATCGGTTTATCGTTATGTACTCGAACAAAAAGACAAGGAATGGGTGCCGCTTGAAGAAGAAATTGAATTTTGCAGGACCTATATGGAGCTGGTTCAAAAAAGATATGAGGACGGATTGTCGTTTGAAATCGATAGCAGTCTGCCAAACGATTATCTGATTGCACCATTGACTTTGCAGATTCTGATTGAAAACTGTATCAAACACAACCGGATTTCGTCTGAGGAACCATTGTATATAAAGGTGTACAAAGATGGTAATTATCTGGTCGTGAAAAACAATCTTCAGTTAAAAAAACAATTGAAACAGTCAACCGGCAAAGGTTTGGAGCACATACAAAGTCAATATCAAAATTTTGAAAATCGGGTTGAAATCATTCAGGACGAAAATAATTTCACAGTTAAAATACCATTCATCACAAAAAACAATATCATTATGGAAACCAATAAAAAATATACAGAAGAAGAATACAGAGCAGCAAAAGAAAGGGTAGAACAGATTCAGGGGTTTTACTGGAATCTTGCCAGTTACATCGTAGTAAACGGCTTCCTTACATTTTTGGACATCAAACAGGACGGTGTTTACGATTGGGCATACTGGCCTCTAATCGGCTGGGGGATCGGTGTGACTTTTCATGCGATCAATGTCTTCGGAATCTTCAATTCGACCGGCTGGAAAAACCGGATGATCCAAAAAGAATTGGAGAAAAGAAAAGAGGAAAGAGAATATTTTGACAGTCAACTGTAAAATGATTTGCCATGGAAAAAAGGAATTTTCAAACAACCGACAAAGAACTCAGTCAGGTTCGAAAAAGAGTAAATGAAAAAATCGGATTTTTTATCCATCTGGCTGTCTTTATTTGTGTCAATTTATTTTTTAATATTTGGAACTGGATTGAAGGCGGTGAATACTGGGCCATCTTTCCGATGCTTTTCTGGGGTTTCGGACTGGGCGTCCACTATCTGAACGTGTTTGATGTGCTTGGCATGACCGACTGGAAAAGAAAACAGATACTGAAACAAATTGAAAAACAAAGAAAAAATTCAAACAGACAATGAACTGTATCATCATAGAAGACGAAAAACCGGCTGCCAGATATCTCGAAAGACTGCTTCAAAAACAGGGAGAAGAACCGGTTGCTGTGCTCAACAGCGTCAGGGAATCGGTGGCCTGGTTTGAGTCTCATCCCGAACCCGATCTGATCTTTCTCGACATACAGCTCGGTGACGGAATCAGTTTTGAAATCTTTGAAAAAGTTCAGCCAAAAAGCGCAATCATCTTTACCACCGCATTTGACGAATACGCAGTCAAAGCCTTTAAATTCAACAGCATCGATTATCTGCTCAAACCGATCAATGAAAATGAACTGAAAAATGCAATTCGAAAATTCAAGGAACAGAATTCAAACATCTCGTGGGATTTACTGAAACTCAAAGAACTGCTGAGCCAAAATTTTGAGAACAAATTCAGGGAGCGTTTTCTGGTTCGTGCGGGCAGCAGTCTGAAAACGGTTGAAACCGACCAGATCAGCTGTTTTTATTCAAAAGACAAATTCAGTTTTCTTTTTACCGAGAATCGGGAATATCCGATTGATGTCAGTCTGAGCGAACTCGAAAATCAATTGAATCCGAAAGATTTTTTCAGAATCAGCCGCAACGCAATTGTCAATCTGAAATTCATCGAAAAAATAAAAACCCATTCGGGCAGTCGCTTCATTATTGAGATCAAAAACGTGTCTGAAGAACTCATTGTCAGCCGTGAACGGGCCTCAGATTTTAAAAACTGGCTGGAGAGCTGAGAAATTCCGAGCAGCTTCCATCCTCCTTTATTACAATCTGATTATTAATCAGATACAAAATTATTTCAGAGTTTGAACTTTCAATTGTTCATAAAATGTGGATACCAAAATCCAACATTGGTCAAAACATTGAAATTGATAGTCTACTTTTATATCCGACAAAAAATCGCTTTATTTAATTTGCAGTACAGATTAAATCCGGGCATTTAAATTATAGAAATCAGGTCTTTGTGATTTAAGTGTTTTTGATTTAACAGCAACAGTTTTCGCAAATTATTTTTCGGCGGTTGGGTGAAATTATTTGCTAAACTTAAATTAATTAAAAATGGAGGAGGTTTTGGAAAAAACAAAAGTCTACACAACTCAGGAAGCATTCGAAGCAACTTTCGAATACTTTAAGGGTGATGATTTGGCGGCAAGGGTCTGGGTCAATAAATATGCGCTGAAGGATTCAGACGGAAATATTTATGAGCTGACGCCCGATGATATGCATCGAAGGATTGCCCGCGAAATTGCCAGAATTGAGAAAAAATACGCAAATCCTTATACCGAAGACGAAATTTTTGATGTCATTAAAAATTTCAAATACATCGTTCCTCAGGGAAGCCCGATGACCGGGATTGGAAATAATTATCAGATTGCATCGCTTTCAAACTGTTTTGTGATCGGGAGCATCCACGACAGCGACTCATACGGGAGCATTATGAAGATTGACGAGGAGCAGGTTCAGCTGATGAAAAGAAGAGGCGGTGTCGGACATGATCTGTCCGGAATTCGTCCCAAAGGCTCGCCGGTTAAAAACTCTGCACTGACTTCAACAGGTCTGGTTCCGTTTATGGAGCGCTATTCAAATTCGACCCGTGAAGTTGCACAGGACGGAAGAAGAGGTGCGCTAATGCTGTCGGTTTCAATCAACCATCCGGATGCTGAAGATTTTATCGATGCAAAAATGGAGCAGGGGAAAGTGACCGGCGCAAATGTATCGGTTCGTATTGATGACGGATTTATGAGATCGCTCAAAAACGGCTCAGAATACGAACAGAAATACCCGATATTCAGTGCAAATCCGAAATTTTCGAGAAATATCCAGCCGTCTTCACTTTGGAAAAAAATCATTCACAATGCATGGAAATCAGCAGAACCGGGCGTACTTTTCTGGGATACCATTCAGCGTGAATCAATTCCCGACTGTTATGCAGATTACGGATTTGAAACCGTATCGACCAATCCCTGCGGTGAAATTCCGCTCTGTCCGTACGATTCATGCCGTCTGATTGCGATCAATCTTTATTCCTATGTTGAAGATCAGTTCACTCCTCAGGCAAAATTCAATTTCGAACTGTTCAGAGAACATGCTGCCATCGCACAGCGAATGATGGATGATATCATCGATTTGGAAATCGAAAAGATCGATGCAATTCTTGCAAAAATTGAAAGCGATCCGGAAGAAGAGGAGCTCAAAAGAACAGAAAGACAGCTTTGGCAGAAAATCAGAACCAAAACACTTCAGGGAAGAAGAACCGGTGTGGGAATTACAGCCGAAGGCGATATGATTGCCGCTTTGGGACTGAGATACGGTACCGAAGAAGCAACCGAATTTTCTACCGAAGTTCATAAAAATATGGCGCTTGCATGTTACGGTTCATCCGTAAATATGGCAAAAGAAAGAGGTGCATTTGAGATTTATGATTCAGAAAGAGAAAAGGACAATCCGTTTATTTTAAGAATCAAAAAAGAAGATCCCGAACTCTATGAAGACATGGTGAAATACGGGCGTAGAAACATCGCGCTGCTGACCATCGCACCGACCGGCAGCACCAGTCTGATGACTCAGACCACTTCGGGTATCGAGCCGGTATTCCTTCCGGTTTACAAAAGAAGAAGAAAAGTTAATCCAAATGACAAAGATGTAAGGGTTGATTTTGTGGATGAAGTGGGTGATTCCTGGGAAGAATACATCGTTTTCCATCATCATTTCAAAACCTGGATGGAAGCAAACGGAATTGATACCGAGAAAAATTACAGCCAGGAAGAAATCAATGAACTGATTGAAAAATCACCTTATTACAAAGCCACTTCAAACGATGTGGACTGGCTGAACAAGGTGAAACTTCAGGGAAGTGTTCAAAAATGGGTGGATCATTCAATTTCTGTGACCATCAATCTTCCGGCAGAAGCAACCGAAGAACTGGTTGACAAACTGTATGTAACTGCCTGGGAAAGCGGCTGCAAAGGAATCACGGTTTACAGAGACGGTTCCAGATCGGGTGTGTTGGTGGCTGCGGATGCAAAATCCGAGAACGGAGAAATGGACGAATTCCCGACCAAAAGACCTCAGGCGCTTGAAGCGGATGTGGTTAATTTCTACAACAACAAAGAAAGATGGGTTGCATTTATCGGTCTGATCAACAACAAACCTTATGAGATCTTTACCGGTATTGCAAACGAAGAAGAAGGAATTTTGCTTCCAAAATGGCTGACCAAAGGATGGATCATCAAAAACAGAGATGAAAACGGAGTTTCAAGATACGATTTCACCTACACCAACCCGAGAGGTCACAAAAATACGATTCAGGGACTGTCCGATAAATTCAATCCCGAATTCTGGAACTATGCAAAACTGATTTCGGGTGTATTGAGACACGGTATGCCGATTGAAAAAGCGGTTGATCTGGTCAATCAGATGGAACTCGATTCAGAATCGATCAATACCTGGAAAGCAGGTGTGGCACGTGCACTCAAAAAATACATTCCCGACGGGACAGAAGTCCACGGTCATCAGTGTTCAAGCTGCGGATCTGATCAGGTCGTCTATCAGGAAGGATGTCTGATCTGCAAAAATTGCGGTTCGAGCAAATGTGGATAAAATGAGGATAAAGTGAATATTGAGGCGGTTGAATTCTTTTTAGGAATTTGGCCGTCTTTTTTTATATAAAACCAACAAAAATCAGATGAATCAGAAAAACACTTTTTTGTCTTCTTCTTGATTAAATTGTACATTTGTGAATCGACTTGATTAGAAAAATTGTGAAAAAGAAAGCAGCATCTGACACAGATAAAACCCAAAAACCAAAAATGCACAATGTGGATATCGACCTGATTGAAATGTCGCTCGATATCACCAAACAGACCATCAACCGGCTGACCCAGTCCAATCCGCATCTGGGTTTGGCCGAATCTGAAGAAAAACTGAAAAAGAAAGTAGGAGAGACCATTACACCGCACGGAATCGGAGGCGAGAAAGCATTAAAAATCTGGAGAAATATTTTGTCAAAAAACATCATGTCGATGGATCATCCCAGACATCTTGCTTTTATTTCTGCAGCACCGACCAAGGCGGCAGTCATGTTTGATCTGGTTACGGCTGCTTCATCCATTCACGGTTCCTACTGGCTTTTGGGCGCGGGCGGAATATTTGCCGAAAATCAGGCGATGGAATGGATGGTCAAACTGACCGGACTGCCCGAAGGAGCTTTTGGCGTTTTTACTGCCGGCGGAACCTCGGCCAATCTTTCGGCCATCGTGACCGCGCGTGAAAGCTGGAGGATGAATAATCCCGAAAATAATAACAAAAAAGGAATCATTCTCGCTTCAAGCGAATCGCACTCATCGATCGAAAGCATGGCAAAAGTGATTGACGCAGAATTGAGACTGGTCCCGATCGAAGAAAAACTGACTTCAGACCTGATTGAAAAGACAATTGCAACTTATTCCGAAGAAGACCGCGATCGGATTTTCTGTGTGGTTGCAACCGCCGGAACCACCAATGCGGGGATTATTGACGATCTCGAAGGTGTGGCAACTGTCTGTCAGAAATACAACTGGTGGATGCATGTTGACGCAGCTTATGGTGGCGGTGCACTGCTTGCCGATACGGTTCGTCATCTTTTCAACGGAATCGAAAAATCAGACAGCATCACCATCGATCCGCACAAATGGCTTTTTTCGCCTTATGACTGCGGTGCGATCATTTATAAAAATCCGGAACTTGCAAAAGAAGTCCATAAACAGGAAGCTTCCTATCTCGATATTTTCAAAGAAACCGAGGCAAACGGATTCAATCCGTCCGATTATCAGTTGCAGCTGACAAGACGTGTCCGCGGACTGCCGCTCTGGTTTTCGCTGGCAATGCACGGAACAAACCGTTACAAAGAAGCGATCGAGTGGGACATCAAACTGGCTGAAATTGCAGCTGAAAAAATCAGATCAAATCCAAACCTGGAATTGGTACGCGAACCTTCATTGAGTGTGGTTCTGTTCAAACGAAAAGGCTGGACTCCTGAAGATTATAAAAACTGGACTTTCAGAAATCTTGAAAAAGGACTTGCTCTGATTACACCCACCAAATGGCGGATCAACGGTGTTCGCGAAACGGTGATCAGATTCTGTTTCATCAATCCCGATGCTACAGAAGAAGACATCGATCTGATTCTTGAAACGCTTGAAAATTGAGTTGATTTTGAGAATTGTCAAAACAGAGGTTTTAATTATCTTTTTGAGGGTTAAAGCCTGTAAGGTCTTACAACATTATCTTTATATTTGTAAAAATCCA
>JACFND010000073.1 GCA_019455045.1 Flavobacteriia bacterium | reverse complement strand
AAATGGTCAATGCGGTCTGCAAAGAGATCGAACTGAGAAAAACCGAAATCACCGACACGGTTGAAACCATCTATCTCGGCGGCGGCACTCCTTCCCTGCTCGATCGTGAAGAACTCGAATTGATTTTTGACAAACTTTATTCGGTTTTTAAAATTTCCGAAAATCCCGAAATTACACTTGAAGCCAATCCGGATGATCTGACAGCTGAAAAAATTGAAATTCTGAAATCTTCACCGGTCAACAGGTTAAGTATAGGTATCCAATCATTTTTTGATGAAGATTTGAAATTTATGAATCGTGCGCATGATTCAAAACAGGCAGTCAATACAGTGAAATCGGCTCAGAATGCAGGTTTTGAAAATATCACCATCGATCTGATTTATGGCGGACAAACCACCACCGATGAAATTTGGCAGAAAAACCTGGAAACTGCACTTGATCTCAATGTGCGGCATATTTCGTCTTATGCACTGACGATCGAACCCAAAACTCTGCTGTATCATCAGATCAAAACCAAAAAAATTCCGGATACCGACGAAGCCAAACAGCAGCGTCAGTTTATGATGCTGGTCGATACGCTGACCGACAACGGTTTTTTGCATTATGAAATTTCAAATTTCGGCAAACCCGGATTTCTGTCAAAACACAACAGCAGCTATTGGAAAGGGATTCCATATCTTGGGCTCGGTCCGTCGGCGCATTCGTATGACGGAAAAAACAGAAGCTGGAACATTGCAAACAACACAATTTATCTGAATCATATAAATAAAGGTAAGCTGCCGATTGAAATTGAAGAACTGACAGCTGAAAACCGATTCAATGAAATGGTGATGATCCGGCTGAGAATGATGGAAGGACTGTCGATTGATGAAGTTTCGGAAAATTTCCCAAAACATTTTCTGGATGAACTGATTCAGGAAATCAAACCGCATTTGGAAAACGGAACAGTTACTTTTGAAGACGGCAGAATCAGAATTACAAAAAAAGGACTTTTTCTTTCGGACGGCATCGCATCTTCGCTTTTCAGACTGAAAGATTAAATTTTATCTGAAATAATTTTATGTAATTTTGCTGTATGATCAAAGGTGTTGCAAACATAATTTTCGGGCTGCTGTATTCTTTTCTCGGAATACTCATTTTAATGAAACATTGGTTTTTGGTCGAATTGAACAAAACAGCGGCATTGTCGCTCGGCATTTTATTTATCGTTTATGGAATTTTCAGAATATACAGGGCAGTCAAAAGCATCCGCAATCAGAACTATAATTAGTCTGTTTCTGTTTCTGGCAGTTGCTTTTCAATTTTCGTCCTGCAAACACAAAGACAAAAAAGTAATCAGCCACAGCGAAGGCGAAATGACAATTTATGCCGATCCGTCCAATCAGAGTCTGCTTCAGGCGCTGACCGATATTTATATGATGAAATTTCCAAAAGTGAAATTCGACATCATTTACAAACCCGAAAATCAAATCCTGAAAGATCTGATCGACACCACTGCCTATGCCGCATTTATCAATCAGCCGCTGACCGATGAACAGACCGAATTTATCCGTCAGAAAACAGATGTGACACCCAGATCGACGCTGCTTGCCTATGATGCGGTTGTATTTGTGACTTCACCTGAGAATCCGATTGATTCGGTAACTTTTGATATGCTTCGTCAGGGAATTTTGACCGAAGACGGAAAAGTCGTTTTTGACAACGGAAATTCTGGAAATTTCAATACGGTCAAGGATGTGCTCGGTCTTGAAATTCCAAAAGGAAAATCGATTCAGGCACTTCAAAATTCAGATGAAGTCATTGAATTTGTCCAAAAATCAAAATCTTCGATCGGTGTGATCGGTCTGAATGAAATCAGCGAACCCGACAGCAAAAAAGCAAAAGAAATCCTTTCAAAAGTTAAGGTGCTGGCTGTCATAGACAACAACAACAAATTGCAGGAACCGACCGTTCCCAATATACTCGCATTGAAATATCCTTTCTTTAAAGGTGTTTATTTTATCGTCAGAGAAGCCGGTTTCGGTATCGGCAGCGGATTTTCAAGATTCGCGGGTTCTCAGCAGGGTCAGCTGATCGTCGGAAGAGAAGGTCTGCAACCCAATTATCTCTATCCGCGTGAGGTTCAGGTCAATCTGAAACCGATCCGGTGAATTGTTAATACTTAGTTAATAGTTTTTAATTCACCTTAACCATAACCTGCTGAAAATATCTTCATATTTATCCAAAATGAATTTAGATAAATGAAAAAGAAGATTTTTGTACTCGACACCTCTGTCATACTGTTTGACCACAAGTCGATCCTGAATTTTGAAGAACATGATATCGTAATACCCATCACCGTCCTGGAGGAACTCGACACAATGAAAAAGGGCAATGACACCAAGAATTATGAAGCCCGAGAGTTTATCAGATTTCTGGACAAAGCATCAAAAGATTATCCGGTACAGGATTGGATTCCGCTGCCGGGTGAAGGAAGAGGCGCATTCAAAATCGTGATGGAAACCAACGGACTTGAAAAATCCGCAGTCAAAATTTACGGTTCCGAATCAAATGACAACAAGATTCTGAATTCATGTATGATCGTCAAAAAGAACGAACCCAAACGCGAATCGATACTGATTTCAAAAGATGTCAATCTGAGACTGAAAGCAAAAGCAATCGGAATCAAAGCAGAGGATTATGAAACCGGAAAGATTCTGAATGTTGACAATCTGCCGACCGGCATCACAACATATACCGATTTTGATCAGGAAATCATTGATAATCTGTACAAGGATTTTTCGGTTCCGCTTGATGTGATTCAGGACAAAATGGAAATTTATCCGAATGCCTATTATATATTACAGGGTGACAAATCTTCGTCGCTCGCCTATTACAATCCGTTTGAACAGCAATTGGAAAGGGTGAACAAACAGACGATTTTCAACATCAAACCCAAAAATGCGGAACAGGCTTTTGCGATTCATGCGATTTTGAAAAAAGAAATCAAGCTGATTGCGCTGCACGGTGTGGCCGGAACCGGTAAAACACTGATTGCGCTTGCGGGTGCGATGGCACAGAAAAGAGATTTCAAACAGATTTATCTTTCCAGGCCGATTGTTCCGCTGAGCAACAAAGACATCGGCTATCTGCCGGGCGACATCAAATCGAAGATCGATCCGTATATGCAGCCGCTTTGGGACAATCTGAAATACATCCAATATCAGTTTGACGAGCAGGACAAAGAATACAAACAGATCAATCTGATGGTTGAACAGGAAAAACTGCTGATCACGCCGCTTGCCTACATTCGCGGCCGAAGTCTTTCGGATGTAATTTTTATTGTGGACGAAGCTCAGAACCTGACGCCGCATGAGGTGAAAACCATCATCACAAGAGCGGGTGAAAACACAAAATTTATATTCACCGGCGACATCAAACAGATCGATACGCCTTATCTGGACGAGCAGTCAAACGGACTTTCGTATTTGGTTGACAAGGTTCAGGGGCAGCAGCTGTTTGCACACATTCAGCTGGTTAAGGGTGAGAGAAGCGAACTTGCCAATCTGGCCAACGAATTATTATAGTAATCCACAAAAGGGCTGTTGAAAAAATCCGATGAACGACGTCCATAATTTTGGTTAAGTTATCAGATACTTATATATTTGCCCGTTAAAAAATTCTTAATAAGACAGCAAATATGAGAGGTAAAGGGCTAGTTATTGGTATTACCCTGATTCTGGGGATTTTGTCCATCAGACAGTTAAGTTACACCTGGTATACCAATAAGGTAGAATGTGAAGCTTTCGAACATTCGAGAAATGATCTGGAAGAGCAAATCGTACTGGACAGTTTGGCAAATGATACTCTGAATCTGGGGATCATCAAATACAACTATCGGGACGCAAAAAACAAAGAGATAAAACTTGGTCTGGATTTGAAAGGAGGAATCAGTGTGATTCTTCAGGTTCAGGTTCGTGACCTGCTTGAGAATCTTGCCGATCATACAAAAAATGAGACATTCAATGCTGCGCTTGACTCGGCCGATATCGCACAGAGATCGCAGGGAGACAAAGCTTATGTAGATATATTCTTTGATGAATTTGAAAAATTAAGAAAAGCGAGCGGACAGAATCTTGCTTATTCATCACCCGAAATCTTTGGTAACCGTCAGAATTCAACTTTGATTGAATTCAATTCGAGCGACGAAAAAGTAAAGGACATAATCAGAAAGGATATTGATTCAAAGGTAGAAACTGCCTTTCAGGTAATTTCATCACGTATCAACCGTTTTGGGGTTGTCGAACCGATTATCCAGCGTCTGGGTGGTGCTTCAGATGGTCGTATTCAGGTGGAAATGCCGGGTGAAAGAAATAAAGAGCGTATCAAAAACCTGCTCCAAAGTACCGCAAAACTCGAATTTTGGAAAGTTGAAGCAAACAATCCTCAGGTAAACAGTTTCTTTACAACCCTGAATCCGCAGAAACTGGGTGTGAAAACAGATCTTGAAAATCTTTCTACTGTAATCAACAGCCCGCTGGAAGGAAATTCACTTTTCTCAGTTGCAACCAAAGACACAGCGATCATCAATCAGGTACTCGCTTCACCCGAACTGAAAGCTGCTATGCCGACCGCCATCAGAAATTTTAAATATTTCTGGGCAAACAAACCGGTACAGACAAAAGACGCAAATACAAACGGAAAATATCTTTCGCTCTATGCGCTGAGCGGCGACAAAAACAATCAGCCGCTTTTGCCGGGTGATGTAGTCGAACAGGCAGCCGGCGAAAGAAATGCAAATACCATCTCAAACGAACCCGTGGTTACCATGCGTATGAATGCAACGGGAGCAAGAGAATGGGCGAAAATCACCGAAGAAAACATAGGAAATTCAATTGCAATCGTACTTGACAATATGGTATATTCGGCTCCGAATATCAACGAAAAAATTGCCGGTGGGAATTCACAAATTTCAGGTAACTTCACACTGACTGAGGCGCAGGACCTTGCGAACATACTCCAGGCAGGAAGTCTTCCGGCTTCATCCAAGATCGTTCAGCTTGAAGAAGTCGGACCGTCTTTGGGACAGGAAGCAATCAACAGCTCATTGATTTCATTTATAGCTGTATTCCTGCTGATTCTGACCTGGATGATTTTCTATTACAGCCGTGCAGGTATCTATGCAGATATTGCGCTGGTAGTAAACATTCTGTTCCTGCTGGGGCTGATGGTCGGCCTGTTTGGTGCCACACTGTCGCTGCCGGGTATTGCAGGTATCATCCTGACACTGGGTATGGCGATCGACGCAAACATCCTGATCAATGAAAGAGTAAAGGACGAAATGCTTCACCACAACAAATCACTGAAAGAAGCGGTCTCAATCGCATATACCTGGAGAGGTGCCATCTCTGCGATTGTTGACTCTCACGTTACTTCAATAATCACAGCCGCAATCCTTCTGGCAATCGGAAAAGGCCCTGTAAAAGGATTTGCCATTACGCTGCTTATCGGTCTGGCAATTTCTCTTTTTACTGCAATATTCCTCACCAAATATTTCACAGACAAAAGACTGTCTCAGAAAAAGGAAATGTCATTCTTCACCCATATCACCAAAAACTGGTTCCAGGGATTCAATGTTGACTTTATGTCAAAAAGAAGATTGTTTTACACCGTTTCAATCGCTATTTGTGCATTGTGCATAGCCATCGTATCAATAAGAGGATTTGATTTGGGAGTTGACTTCCAGGGAGGTCGTACTTACACAGTGAGATTTGACAAACCAGTGAGCGCCAGCGATGTGAGATCCAGTCTTGAAAAAACACTGATTGATGATGATGGCCAGTCTTCTGCTCCTACAGTTAAAATATTCGGACCGACAAATCAGGTGAAAATTACAACCAAACTGAAAGCCAATCAGGAATCCACAGCTGTTGACGAAGAAATCAAACACAAAATATATGAAGGAGTCAAACCATTCTTTTCAAATAATATGTCGTTTGATGACTTTGAAAGCGACAAAGTCGAAAATGGTTTAATGTCAGTCGTAAAAGTCGGGCCGACCATCGCAGACAGCACAACCCGAGCATCGGTTCTCGCCGTGATTCTGGCTCTGATCGGTGTGGGATTCTATATTCTCGTCAGGTTCAAATGGCAGTTTGGTGTCGGTTTGGTGGCTGCTGCAGTCCATGACGTGATTGTGATTCTCGGTCTGTTTGCTCTGCTGCACGGAGTCCTGCCGTTCAACCTCGAGATTGACCAGGCGTTTATCGCTGCAATCCTGACTGTGATCGGTTATTCGATCAACGATACCGTGATCATCTTTGACCGGATCAGAGAATATCTGGGACTGTATCCGAGAATGCATTTTGAAACACTGATCAACAAGGCAACCAACAGTACGCTGACCAGAACCATGAACACATCAATCAGTATGTTCCTGGTGGTACTGATCATCTTCCTGTTCGGTGGTGAAACCATCAAAGGATTCATGTTTGCAATGATGATCGGTGTGGTAGTCGGTACTTATTCGTCTATCTTTATCGCGTCTCAGATCATGTATGACCTGACCAAAAAGAAAATGCACAAAAGAGAAGCTGAAGCAGCTGCTGAAGCTTAATGATAAAATAATTGAATCAATTCATAAAAACTCCGAAATTAATTTTCGGAGTTTTTGTTTTATAGGTATTATCTTTGTCCAATGAATCCGTCTGTTTTGTTACCTGCTTTTATCAGTTTTGAAGAAATAACCGTCATCCTTCTGATTGCGGTTGTGGTTTTCGGGCCGAAGAAAATTCCGGAGATTGCAAGAGGTTTGGGTGAAGGAATGAGAGCAATGAAAAAAGCGACCGAAGACATCAAAAGAGAAATCCTGGATTCTGCAGACGGAATGGAAAATCCGGTGAAAGACATAAAAGACACAATCGAAGATACCGCAAACAGCGTTTCGGATTCGGTTTCAAATCCGGTCAAAGACTTCAAAGAATCACTGGACGATGCGGTCGGACCGATAAAAAGAGAATAAGTGGAGGAAATCATCAGACTGGACAAAGAACTGTTTATTTTTCTGAATACACTCGGGACTGCATCCTGGGACGGGTTTTGGACATTCCTTTCTGAAAGAACTTATTGGATTCCTTTTTATCTGCTGCTGCTTTGGTTGCTTTATAAAAATTTCGGCCCGAAAAAAACTTTTCTGATTCTCGCACTGACTCTGCTGATGGTGCTTGCAACCGATCAGCTGACCGGTCTGATCAAAGGCTGGACACAAAGACCAAGACCCTGTTTCA
>JACFND010000072.1 GCA_019455045.1 Flavobacteriia bacterium | reverse complement strand
AATTTGTTTTCATATAAATTGACTTTTTCGGTCAACCTATATCAGGGACGTACAGGTGTAGGCGCCCAACATCACACACCCATCATCCGACAAAAATCAATTCACATTATACAATTTTACAATATACATTATACAATTTCTAAAGACGCTTTCAGATTAATAAAAATCCAATCAGTCTATTTTTATTTTAAAGATTGACCGATAATTATTTAATTTGTAAAAAATTAGACTTATGAAATGGACATCTAACCGCAGCGGCAATGTTGACGACCGCAGAGGAAAAAGCACCGGCGGATTGATTATGGGCGGCGGAATCGGCACACTGGTCATTGCAGCTTTGATTTATTTTCTGGGCGGTGATCCCGCAATGGTGCAGGATCTGCAGATGGGCTCGGGCCAGCAGCAGACAGAAAGACAACTGACCGAATCAGAACTTCAGATTCGTGAATTCATCAGTATGCTGGCGGGAGAAAACGAGGTAACCTGGAAACAGATTCTTGCTGAAAACAATATAGAGTTCCGTCCGGCAACGGTCGTTCTTTTTGAACAGACCACAGAATCGGGTTGCGGTGTGGCACAGTCTGCAATGGGACCCTTTTATTGTCCGGCAGATGAAAAAATCTATATGGACATGAGTTTCTTCAATGAACTCCAAAGCCGTTTTGGCGCCAAGGTGACCGAATTTACGATTGCCTATGTGCTCGGACACGAAATGGGTCATCACATTCAAAACATATTGGGCACTTTGTCAAAAACCGAACAGTTGAGGCGGAGCGGACGTTATACCGAAGCACAGCTCAATCAGGTTTCTGTGGCGACAGAACTTCAGGCCGATTTCTATGCCGGACTGTGGGCAAAATATACAGATAAGCGCGAGAAATTTCTTGAACCCGGCGATATAGAAAGTGCGGTTCAGGCAGCGGCGGCAGTGGGTGACGACAATATCCAGGAAAGGTCTCAGGGCTATGTCAACCAGGAAGCATTTACACACGGTTCTTCAAAACAGCGAATCGAGTGGTTTATGAAGGGTTACAACAGCGGAGACATCAGACAGGGCGATACTTTCAGTGCACTGTTGAAATAATTCTCAAATTGATTTTGAACAATTTAAAATCACAGCTCAAAAAAATACTACAATCGTTTGTTGGATAATAAATTAATTGTACTTTTGCAATCCCAAAAAATGGGGAAACATATTTTATTAATATGCCAACAATACAACAATTAGTTAGAAACGGAAGAACAAAACTGGCCAAGAAGAGTAAATCGGCTGCTTTGGAATCATGTCCGCAACGTCGTGGTGTGTGTACCCGTGTGTACACGACTACTCCCAAGAAACCTAACTCTGCAATGAGAAAAGTTGCAAGGGTAAGGCTTTCAAACGGTAAGGAAGTCAACGCATACATCGGCGGTGAAGGTCACAATCTCCAAGAGCACTCGATAGTATTGGTTAGAGGAGGCAGGGTAAAAGATTTACCCGGTGTACGTTACCACATCGTTCGTGGTGCGCTGGATACGGCAGGGGTTAACAAGAGAACTCAGCGAAGAAGTAAATATGGAGCAAAACGGCCAAAAGATGCCAAAAAGTAAAACTTTGAGAAATGAGAAAGACAAAAGCTAAAAAAAGAGTGTTGCTCCCGGATCCGAAGTTTAACGATCAACTGGTAACACGTTTTGTAAACAACATGATGTATGACGGCAAAAAAAGTGTCGCTTTCGGCATTTTCTATGACGCGCTTGACATTGTTGAAGAAAGAAAAGAGAACACTGAGAAATCTGCATTGGATGTGTGGAAAGACGCATTGACCAATGTAATGCCGCATGTGGAAGTACGTTCGAGAAGAGTAGGAGGTGCAACCTTCCAGATTCCGATGGAAATCCGTCCCGACAGAAAGATTTCGACTGCAATGAAATGGTTAATCCTATACGCAAGAAAGCGTAATGAGAAATCAATGGCGCAGAGACTGGCAGCTGAAATCATTGCTGCAGCCAAAGAAGAAGGTGCTGCCGTTAAAAAACGTCAGGACACCCATAAGATGGCAGAAGCCAACAAAGCATTCTCACACTTTAAAGTTTAATAGTTAAGATGTCAAGAGATTTAAAATACACAAGAAACATAGGTATTGCAGCCCACATTGATGCGGGTAAGACCACGACCACCGAAAGGATACTGTTCTACACCGGTAAAAATCACAAAATAGGTGAAACCCACGATGGTGCTTCAACCATGGACTGGATGGAACAGGAAGCTGAGAGAGGGATTACCATTCAGTCAGCTGCAACCACATGTAAATGGAAGTTCCCTACAGAACAGGGAAAACCGCTTCCAAATGCTCACGAATATCATTTCAATATTATCGACACTCCCGGCCACGTTGACTTTACGGTTGAAGTAAACCGTTCGCTGCGTGTACTGGACGGACTGGTGTTTTTGTTCTCTGCCGTTGACGGTGTTGAACCTCAGTCTGAAACCAACTGGAGACTTGCAGACAACTACAAGGTTCCGAGAATGGGATTTGTCAATAAAATGGACCGTCAGGGTGCAAACTTCCTTGCTGTTTGTCAGCAGGTGAAAGACATGCTGGGTTCAAATGCAGTTCCGATCGTATTGCCGATCGGTGACGAAGCAGACTTCAAAGGTGTTGTGGATCTGATCAAGAATCGTGCAGTCGTATGGCACGATGAAAACTACGGAAGTACTTACGACGTGGTTGACGTTCCCGAATCAATGAAGGAAGAAGTGAGAAAATTCAGAGGACAGTTGATCGAAGAGGTGGCTGCTTATGATGAGAACCTGCTTGAGAAATACATGGAAGATGAAGATTCAATCACAGAGGATGAAATCCACGCTGCATTACGTGCTGCAACTCTGGATATGAGCATCATCCCGATGACCTGCGGTTCTTCATTCAAAAATAAAGGTGTTCAGTTTATGATCGATGCGGTATGCCGTTATCTGCCTTCTCCGGTTGACAAAGAAGCAATCGAAGGAACAGATCCCGATACCGAAGAGCCGATCTCAAGAAAGCCTTCTGTAAGCGAACCTTTTGCTGCTTTGGCATTTAAGATTGCTACCGACCCCTTTGTCGGTCGTCTGGCATTCTTCAGAACCTATTCAGGACACCTTGATGCAGGTTCTTATGTGCTGAATACAAGATCAGGCAACAAAGAAAGAATTTCGAGAATCTTCCAGATGCACTCAAACAAACAGGAACCTGTTGAATACATTGAAGCAGGAGATATTGGTGCGGCTGTCGGATTTAAAGATATCAAAACCGGTGATACGCTGTGTGACGAGAAACATCCGATCGTACTCGAATCGATGAAATTCCCTGATCCGGTAATCGGTATTGCGGTTGAGCCCAAAACAAAAGCAGATATGGACAAACTCGGTATTGCGCTTTCAAAACTGGCTGAAGAAGATCCGACCTTCCAGGTGAAAACCGACGAAGCATCGGGACAGACCATTATCTCAGGTATGGGTGAACTTCACCTCGATATCATCGTTGACCGTCTCAGAAGAGAATTTAAGGTTGAGGTGAATCAGGGGCAGCCACAGGTTGAATACAAAGAAGCATTTACAGCAAATGCAGATCACAGAGAAGTTTATAAGAAACAGACCGGTGGTCGCGGTAAATTTGCGGATATCGTTTTCGAAATCGGACCTGCTGAAGAAGGAAAAACAGGACTTGAATTTGTTTCTGAAATCAAAGGCGGTAACGTTCCTAAGGAATATATCCCTTCGATCGAGAAAGGTTTCAAAGCCGCTATGAAAACCGGACCTTTGGCCGGATACGAAATGGATGCGATGAAAGTCGTATTGAAAGATGGTTCATTCCACCCGGTTGACTCCGACCAGCTTTCGTTTGAATTGGCTGCCAAGATTGGTTACCGTGAGGCTGCAAGAGCTGCCAAGCCGGTGATCCTTGAGCCGATCATGAAACTGGAAGTGGTTACACCCGAAGAAAATATGGGTGATGTGGTAGGTGACCTGAACCGTCGTAGAGGAACCGTAAACGGTATGGACGACAGAGCAGGTGCAAAAGTTGTGAAAGCTTTCGTTCCGCTGTCAGAAATGTTCGGTTATGTAACTGCTTTGCGTACACTGACTTCGGGTCGTGCAACTTCCACTATGGAATTTGACCACTACGAAGCAGCTCCTCAGGCCATTGCCGAAGAGGTGATCGCAAAAGCTAAAGGTGCAACTGTTTAAATTTTAAATGATGAGTCAGAAAATTAGAATAAAACTGAAATCATACGATTACAATCTGGTGGACAAATCAGCAGAGAAAATCGTGAAAACTGTAAAATCAACCGGTGCAGTCGTTAACGGACCCATTCCGCTGCCGACCCACAAAAGAATCTTTACAGTGCTGAAATCACCGCATGTCAACAAAAAGGCACGCGAACAGTTTCAATTGAGCGCCCACAAAAGATTGCTGGACATTTACAGTTCATCATCAAAAACAGTTGACGCACTGATGAAACTGGAACTCCCAAGCGGAGTGGAAGTTGAAATTAAAGTGTAGTGTAAAACACAATTTCAATATATCAATCCGTCCTGAAAAGGGCGGATTTTTTTTTGACCTAAAAAAAACTGCTTCCCAATCCGGAAAGCAGTTTTTGCTTTTTATAATTTATAAATTATAGATTGTACAATTTACATTATAAACTATACAATTACACATTCTCAATCACCATGGCAGAAGCGCCGCCGCCGCCGTTGCAGATACCTGCAGCACCGAGTTTTGCATTGTTCTGTTTCAGCACATTGATCAGTGTCACCAGGATTCTGCAGCCTGAGTTACCAAGCGGATGACCCAGTGAAACCGCACCTCCGTGAACGTTTACGGTTGCCGGATCAACTTCCAGAATCTTAGTGTTGACGATTCCTACCACCGAAAAAGCTTCATTAAATTCCCAGAATTCAATATCCTCTTTTTTCAGACCTGCTCTTCCCAAAGCCACCGGAACTGCCTTTGCAGGCGAAGTGGTGAACCATTGCGGTTCCTGAGAAGCATCACCGTAACCCAAAATTTTTGCAATCGGTTTGATGCCGAGCTCATCAGCTTTTTCTTTTGACATCAGCACCACCGCAGAAGCACCGTCATTGATGGTCGATGCGTTGGCTGCGGTCACTGTACCGTCTTTTGTGAAAACCGGTCTGAGCGCAGGGATTTTGTCAAAATTCACATTTTTATATTCTTCATCTTCACTAAAAAGCACAGGATCTCCTTTTCGCTGCGGAATTTCGACCGGAACGATTTCGTCCTTAAAACTTCCGTCTGCCCAAGCCTTTGCAGAACGTTTGTATGATTCGATTGCAAAAGCATCCTGTTCCTCTCTGCTGATATTGTATTTTGTTGCGGTTTTATCACCCGAACAGCCCATCGCCTCATTGTCGTAGGCATCTTTCAGACCGTCGTTGTACAGACCGTCCACCAGCTGTGTATTTCCGTATTTGTGACCCGAACGGGTGTTCATGCTGTAGAACGGCGCATTTGACATGCTCTCCATACCGCCGGCAACGATGATATCCGCATCACCGCATTTGATCGCCTGTGCGCCAAACATAATCGCCTTCATACCCGATGCACACACCTTGTTCACGGTTGTACAGGGAACGGTGTCGGGAATTCCTGCGCCCAGTGCTGCCTGACGTGCGGGTGCCTGACCCACGCCTGCCTGAAGCACATTGCCCATAAAAACTTCCTGAACCAAGTTCGGATCCAGATTGATTTTGTCCAATGCACCTTTGATGGCAGTTGAACCCAGTTTTGTTGCGGTTATAGATGAAAGGCTGCCCATAAACGAACCGATCGGCGTTCTGACTGCAGATACGATAACTACTTCTCTCATTTGAAAATTGATTTAGATTCTATTAAAAATTAGCAACTGCTAAGTTACAAAATTTTGACTTGAATCGGGGAGAGGAATCAGAAAAGATAGGAGATAATTTGGGGTGGTTAACGGATTAAATTTCTTTTTTTTGGATAAATGATTTGATGCCTGAAAATAGTTTTTGGCTGAAGCCGATTGCTGTTGGAATCTTTTAAAAACGGCCTGAAGGCCGTTCCTATTCAAGAATTCAAGACCGATTGATTTGAATGGGCACCTGCTTTAGCAGGTGATTTAAAAATTATTAAATCAAATTGGCTTCAGCCAAAATTTACAGAGGAAAAAAATTAAAGAAGTTCAATTTGAATAAGGGAATAATGTAACAAGGTCTTTTTCTAGTGGCTAATCGGTGTGTTACTAAGGTTTCTTTGGTTTAATTCAATTCATTTTGCTTCGATCGCCAACAATTCTTATCCCCGTGTTAAACCCGACTCAAAAATTCCATCCTATTAATTTCTTATTTATATTCGTCTAAATATCAATTGCTCATGAAAAAGATTTTATTTCTTATCGCATTGGGTATGTGCGGTTTTCTTTTTTCACAGGAAAAGCTGATCATCGAATACGAAACCAGACTGCTGCTGGATGAAGACGCCGTCCAAAAGATAGCCGACGAAATAAAAGGTCAGACCGATGGCGCAGGTAATCAACTGCAATTGGCAAAGATGATCGCCGAATCAATGACCGAACCGACTTATTATCAGCTGAGTCTGACACCCAACGAATCCGAATACAAAAAGGTTGAGACTCTCGAAAACAGTCAGCCGAGAGAAGGCGGTATGGTGGTTGTCACTTCGGGAAACAATGGAGTGACCTATAAAAATCTTACTGAAAATCAGGTGATCAAAACTCAGAACGCATTTGACAAAGATTTTCTGGTTGTCGATTCAATCAAAACCATCGATTGGAAAATCTCACGTGAATCAACTGAAATTTTGGGTTATGAAGTCAGAAAGGCGGAAGCTGTCATCAGCGATAAAATTTCGGTCGAAGCCTGGTATGCGCCCAAACTTCAATTCAAAAACGGGCCTGATAATTTTCAGGGTTTGCCCGGTCTGATCCTTGAAATCGTACTGACCAAAAATGATGAAATGGGTGAGACAAAATTTGTGCATACCGCAATTTCACTTGATTTTGACAAAGACAAATCAGACATAAAAGCACCGACAAAAGGAAAAAAAGTAAGCTGAAAGGAGCTTGAAGAATTCGTAAATATTCAATCTGAGAAAGCACGAAAGATGTATGGCGGCGGTGTGGATAAGGAGTGATGGCTTCAGATAGGATTTACCGGAAGAGCCATGTCAAGGTTTCAAACCTTGACATGGCTTTTTTGTTAATTTTCTGAGTAATCGGGTAGAGGGATTAGCTGGCGCTGATCCCGTTTTGGGGTTGCCAAGACCAAACAAAAGTCAATGCTGTCGCATTG
>JACFND010000071.1 GCA_019455045.1 Flavobacteriia bacterium | reverse complement strand
ATACCTTTTGTGAAATTAGTCGCCTAATAATTTGTTTTTGTCTTAGAATGCTCAGAGAGCTCTCCCATCATTGAATCGGGAAGCTGCTCAATTTTTTTTGTAAAGATTGGCTTTTCCAAAAGTTTCCATAGAGATTTGATTTGTAACAAAATTAGTTAAAATCGGTTCAACTTAAAAATTACAAGTGTATAATTCTCAAACAGAGCCTTTTGCTCCATAATGACTTCGGTATCTTCATCCAGCCAGTCGGTATCGAAAAATTTCTTTTTTGTAATAATTTTGGGTTCGGGTTTTGATTCAAGAAATTCAAAAATCTGCTGTTTGGTTTCTTTGATCTGATAAGTTCTTTCAAAATTAAAA
The DNA here is from genome assembly GCA_019455045.1 of Flavobacteriia bacterium. Classification (GTDB taxonomy): domain Bacteria; phylum Bacteroidota; class Bacteroidia; order Flavobacteriales; family Weeksellaceae; genus Moheibacter. Next base: position 7,104 of record JACFND010000071.1, on the reverse strand, counting down.
AGCAGTGCCGGGTCATATCCTTTATAAATGATCACATCATCATCCGGTTTCATCACCTCTTTTGCCATCACCGCCGGACTCTTCATCGAAAGTCCGGGATAAATAAACTGAAACAGTTCAAGCGAGAGAAACATAAAACAGGCACCCAATGCCAGCGTGCTTTCAAATAATTTTTTACGTTTTAGATAATACAATGACAAAGCAGTTCCTGCAGGAAGTATCGCCAGCTGAATCGATGAAAGATGAACGCTGTACAGTTCGTGTTCTATATATGCCAATAAAATATAAGCGGTAACCGGTATCAGAACCGTAATTCCAAACAGCACCCACAAACTGATCCGATAGCCTTTCAGTCCGATTTTCCGATTCAAAACTTTTTTCAGATAAAATGCAATCAGCACCGCAACAAACGGATAAGCGGGCATCGGATAGTTGGGCAGTTTTGTAAATGAAATACTGAAAAACAATATAAAAACCGAAGAAAGTACAAATGAAAACAGCACAAAATCATCTGACTTTCTGTGTTTCCAGCTTTGTACAAATCCCTGAATGATAAAAAATGAAAACGGAAGCAAACCGAGGATGACAAACAACCAGGTGACGATCGGCAGTCCACCGTGACCTTCCATTTCGCTGCCAAAACGACCGAGATTATGATCAAGAAAAAAACCTTTTGTAAATTCTCCGTTCGTCAGCTGATGAACCCTGACAAACCAGGGAACAGAAATCAGCAGAACGATCAGACCGCCTAGGACGGGTCTGAGTCTCAATACATTTTTGAGTTTCAACTCCTTTTTGAATATTAAAAAGGTCATCACGGTCAGTCCCGACAAAACGATTGCCACCGGACCTTTTGCCAAAACTGCCAATCCGATTGAAACATAAAAAAGAAGTCCGCTGCTGTGTTTCCGGTTTTTGTAGAAATCATAAAAATTAAACAGTCCGAAGCTTAAGAAAAAAATCAGATAGGGATCCGGGACCGCCAGATGAAATTCCTGCACAAAAAAGATGGACGAGCAAAGGATGAAGGCCGTGATTGCAGCAATCTTTCGACCCAAAAACTTTTTTGTAAAATGATAGGAAGAAATGATGGTGAGCACACCAAACAAGGCAGAAAAAAAACGTGCTGCAAAAGCATTGATTCCAAAGATTTTATAAGAAATCATCATCAGCCAATAATGAAGCGGCGGTTTGTCAACCCTCAATTCGCCGTTAAAAACCGGAACCAGCCAGTTGTTGCCAATCAGCATTTCACGCGCGGCTTCTGCATTTTTGGCTTCGTCGAGAATAAAAATCCGTGTTCCGCCCAAATTGATAAAGCACAGCATCCCTGCGGCAAACAGAATTAAAAAATAATAGAAATATCCGCTTTGGGAATCGAGTCTCATCAATTTTGTTTTATCTTAGCCTTGTCATTTTTCAATGGCTAAATTAGGAATTAAAAATGATTGAAAATTTAATTTCCGAAAAGTTATCGGTGGTCGTTCCGGTCTATAATGAAGAAGAAAATGCAGCGCTTCTTGTCGAAAGAATAAACAGCGCACTCAAAGGGAAAGATTATGAGATCATATTGGTCGATGACGGCTCCACAGATGCCACCAGCCGGATTATCAAAGAACTTGACGACCCGAAAGTCGTGCTCATCCAACTGAAAAAAAATTACGGTCAGAGTCTTGCTTTGGCTGCCGGAATCGACTATGCCAAGGGCGATTACATCATCACCATGGACGGCGATCTTCAGAACGATCCGGACGATATACCAATGATGTACAACAAAGCAAAAGCTGAAGATTGGGATGTGGTATCCGGAATCAGACAAAAAAGAAAAGACAATTTCATTCGTACTTTTCCATCAAAAATTGCAAACCGGATCATCAGAAAGACGACCAAACTCGATATCAAGGATCACGGCTGCGCACTGAAAGTTTTTAACCGGGAAACCGCAAAAGAACTGAATCTGTACGGCGAAATGCACAGATACATCACACTGCTTGCGTTTCTGAACGGCGCCAGAGTTACCGAAGTCAATGTCAGACATCATCAGCGGCAATTTGGAAAATCAAAATACGGACTGGGACGAACTACCAAGGTCATCAACGACCTGATCCTGCTGCTGTTTCAGAGAAAATATTCGCAAAAACCGATTCATCTGTTTGGCAATTTCGGTTTTTTTTCTTGTTCGCTGGGCGGATTGATTTTGGTTTATCTGCTGTTTGTCAAATTCGCTTTGGGTGAAGACATCGGGAATCGTCCGCTGCTGATTTTGGGAATACTGCTTATATTTCTCGGCGTACAGTTTTTTACAACAGGCATCATCATCGATCTGCAGATGAGGACCTATTTTGAATCGCAGCAGAAAAGACCTTATAAAATCAGAAAAATATATATCGGTGAAACCGAAACTGAGAAAACAGCTGACAACAATTCTTAAAATTTCTGTCAGCGCCTTACTGATCTGGCTGGTATTCAGCAAACTCAACTGGAACGAGGTCGGCAGACTACTGCAGGTTGCCAATTTGATCTACTTCGGTCTGGCGATTATTTGTTTTTTGGCTTCACAGTTGATTTCGGTTCTGAGATTTGATCTCTTTATAAGAAAAATCGGAATTCGGATGAGCTTTCAGGTTAATATCCGGCTGTATCTGCTTGGTATGTTTTATAATTTTTTTCTGCCCGGCGGTATCGGCGGAGATGCCTACAAAGTTTATCTGCTGAACAAATCGCATCAGAAATCATTTAAAAAAATAGGTGAAGTTGTCTTTATCGAAAGATTTATCGGGGTGGTCGCCATCGGTTTTCTTGCTTCGATGCTGATCATGTTTATTGAAACACCGCTCAGTCGGTTTTGGAATATCGGAATCGGAGTCTGCGGATTTGCGGTAACGCTGATTATACTGAAATGGGTGATCAGATATCTGCACAGCCACAAAAAGAGAGTTTATATCGTATTTGCTTATTCGATTCTGATACAGCTGTTTCAGCTTGGCTGTGTGTTTTTTATACTGAAATCATTCCATATCGATGATCATTACCTTATATATCTGCTGCTGTTTCTTGTATCAAGTGTGCTGTCGGTGATTTCGTTTGCAGGAATCGGAATTCGGGAAGCCGTTTTTTATTACGGTGCACACTGGTATGACTTCAATCCGGATATTTCGGCAAGTGTAGCGCTTTCATTTTCAATATTTACTGCAATTTTATCTTTTGCGGGAATCATTTGGCTTTTTGGCGGAATCAGACTTGAAAACAGGCAAAAACAAAATGATGCAGAGTTATAAAATTTAGGATTCAGGATATTCAACTGTTTGTTTTTAAACTTTTAAACAGTTTTCAGGAAAACTGCCCTTTTTGATAAAAGGATTCAACCCGCTATGATTCAGTGAAAAAAAATTCAAATAAAATTGGTTATTAACAAAATAACTGTACTTTTGTATCACCAAACCTAAACCAAAAATGATTAACCTACCTACTTCTTACCCGGAAGGAAGATATTCCTTGGGGTTCGTGAAAAAGTTTATCAGCAAATTCTTGTTATTTTCTATTCTGATTACATCCACCGGTTTTGTATATGCACAAAATGCTGTCTGTAAGCCCGAAACTTGGACTTCAGCAAAGGAATTGTACATCAATCGTGTTAAATTCAGCAGTGATCTCACTCCCGAGATTGAAATTACCAGCGCTTATGCAAACGGATTTCAGGACTTTTCAAACTGGACTCAAAAAGCAAAACAGTATCCCGGTGGAACAATCAATGTCAAGGCCGAAGGAGACAAAACTGCAAGATACAAAGTCTGGATTGACTGGAACAAGTCGGGGAGTTTTGAAGAACCACTTGAATTGGTATATGACAGTGAAACCGGTGTTGATTTTGCAAGTTTCAGCATTCATATACCTGAAGGCACCATTCCGGGAAAATATAAAATAAGAATTCGAAATGCATACGGAATTGAGTACTTGGGTAATGTACCTACCGGCGAAATGGACTATGAAATGGCTTATTCTCCATGTGAGCCTCTTAAAAGTTATACTGATTTTAATGGCAATGGCTGGAAATTTTATGGCGAAGCAGAAGATTATGAATTTGAAGTGATTGCTTCTCCTTTCTGTTTTCCGCCTGTGATTTCCGCTGCCACAAATATCACGCATCTGACTGCCAATCTGAATTGGGGAGCCTCAGGCAAAGGTGCTTCTCCGGTTTCTTATGACATCGAATGGAACAATACCGGATCATTTGACGGTAATCCTGAGATTTCGGGAATAAACGGAATTTCACAAACCATCAGTGAGCTGCATTCGGGAACAGAGTATTTATACAGAGTCAGAACCAACTGTGCAGAAGAAACAAGCAGCTGGACACTGCCCGAATCATTTGTAGCAGGAAGTTTTACACCGGTTGAAGTAAGCGGTTTCAATGAAGATGTGATTGCAAACGGAAATTCAAGTACTGTGGCTTCAACCACAACATCTGTTGACAGTCCGATCGGTCCGAATCTGAACAATGTTTTGGCGGTCAACGGATCATTCCTCAACGGTATAAGCATACTGAACGGTTTGCCTCAAAATGGTGTCCTGAAAAATACAAACGGAACTCAGGCTCCTTATGAATTAAAATATTATCTGCAGGATTATTCAACTTTTAATTCGCTGCGAATCAACAATCAGAACACTCAGACACTTACATTGAACAATCCGATGGAGCTGACCACTCTTTATCTGGCTGTTACAGGCAGCAACGGTCAGCCCAACCTGAATATCGAAGTGGTTTATCAGACCGGCAGCAGCGACATCTTCTCAGATGTTGCAGTAAATGACTGGGACGGAAATTCACCTTATATTGCAGTAGCGGGATCAAAAATTGGCAGAACCCTATATTCAGGCCCGATTTATTCAACCGATAATCCAAGAATTTATCAGGTAGAATTGGTTGATCTTGACTACAACAGAAAAATCAGTCAAATTAAAATCACCTCGACAAATTCAACTTCAACTCAAAATATTGCAAACATCTTTGCTGTCAGTGCAGCACCGAGAGGTCCGAAAATTCTTTCTGTATCAGAAAATAAATTCTGCAGCGGAGAATCGGTTTCTGTCAGTGCAACTGCAGAAGCAGACATCAACTGGTATTTGGAAGAAACAGGCGGTACACCGATCAAAACTACAGTTTCGGGAGAAAGCTGGAGTCCGGTTGTAACAGAAACAACTACCTTCTATGTGGAAGCCGACAATGGAATTTTCCACGGAAAAAGAGTTCCGCTGACTGTTAGTTTGAGCGATGTTGATCTGATTGCTGAAAACAGCGATTGGAGCGTTGCAGCAAGCTGGTCAAACAATGAAGTTCCTACAGCTGAAAATTGTGTAAGAATTCCAAACGGAAAAACAGTTTTTGTTGACACTGCTGAGGCAATTGCAAAAAATCTTACAGTTGAAGACGGTGGAAGTCTGACCGTTAAAGAAGGAAGGGTACTGAAAGTAACCGACTTTATCAGCAACGGTGAAAACAACCGTGACAATTTCGTTATTGAAAAAGATGCAAATCTGATTCAGATCAATGATGACGCAGTTAATACCGGTGCTGTAAGTCTGAAAAAAGAATTTGTATTCTCTGTGGCAAGAAAACAATACAATTTTGTAAACTCTGCTCTGGTAGGTCAAAATCTGAAAACCATCTATCCGGGTGCCACTTATGCACTCAGATATGATGAAGCAACCGATTATTTTGTAAATACAGACGGCAGCTATGTCCCGGGAAGAGCTTTGGCAATGAAAGAAGGTCAAACCGGAAACGGAGAGGCTGTTTTCAAAGGTGTTCCTTTTAACGGTGAATTGGATTATGAACTGACCAAAAACGGACAGGGTTATAATCTGGTTGGAAATCCTTATCCTTCCAATTTGGATTTGAGTCTGCTTTATGCTGCAAATATGGATGTGATGAGCCCAAATGTTCAGTTCTGGGACAACAGAAACAATGTCATATTTGAACAGCAGGGTTCAGGATACATCAATCAGCAGTATGCGCTTTACAATATTTATACCGGTGCAGGTATTCCTGCACCCAATACTCCACAGCAAGGAGAAGAGGATGCAAAAATTCCTGACGGTATCGTTAAGGTAGGAAACGGTTTCCTTGCAAAGGCCAATCAGCCGGGTACCATCCATTTTGACAATTCAATGAGAGTTGCCACCAGTGGTCCTGATTATTACGGCAAAGAAAACGGAACCAATTCAGGAACCGACCGCTACTGGCTGACCATGACCTCTCCAAACAATATAGAAGTAATGACAGCAGTCGTTTACTTCCAGGGCGGAAGAGATGAATACTGGCTGGATGATTCGGACACAATGGGTAACTCAGATGATATCTTTACCATGGCTGAAGATTATCAGGTGGTTATCCAGGGAAGAGCGCCGTTCAGAGCTTACGATCAGGTTCGTCTGGGTTACAGAGCTTACCAGGAAGGTACATATATTTTCTCAATTTACGACCAGGAAGGTGTATTTGCAGACGGTCAGAAAATCTATCTGATAGACAAACTGTTGAATATGACTGTATGTCTGAGCGACAAAGCATATAAATTCCAGACAAGAGCAGGAGAATTTGAAGACAGATTCCTGATCGTTTATACAAAAAATACAATCACAAGTGTAGATATTTCAATTGCAGGCAACCAAATTGGATTCGCCAAAAAAGACAACCAGATCGTAATCAATTCATCAATCGATCAGATTGCTGAGGTTGAAATGTTCAATCTGACAGGCCGTCCGATCTACAGCAAAACCGACATCAACAGTAAGGAACACAGAATCCCGACTGCGATGTACAGCAAACAGATCGTGGTTGTAATCGTTAAAACAGTTACCGGGGAAACGGTTTCGAGAAAATTCATTAATAATTAATACCAACCTAATTATTTTTGAAAAGGAGGAAGCCTCATTTTGAATGAGGCTTCCTTATTTTTTTTCCAATGAATCTGATTTTATTTATCGGCTGATTCCTCGGGTTTCGAATCATCAACTGTTTGAGAATCATCCGGCGGCAGAATCCAGTTTTCCCTGACTTCCGCAAATTAACACCCAAAATCAAAAAGTTCGTTTAGCTGTTTATGT
>JACFND010000011.1 GCA_019455045.1 Flavobacteriia bacterium | reverse complement strand
CCGATCCGCAGTACGGATCGAATGTGTATAGCCAAAAAAGAACGCAATAGAAAATATTTTGACGCTGTTTTTGGTGCCAATCCAAAAACTGTGACAAAACAGAGATAAATCTTTCCAACAAAACCAACCGCTCTTTTTGAATAAAATCATAAATCGCATCTTAATTCATAAAATGATTTAAATTTATCCGAAAAGAATCGAATAAAAGATATTTGTAATTTTGACCATGACCACGCGATACAATCGCGCGGCAGCCGGGGAATTCTAATTTCAGCCGGTTCAAAACAGGGGAAGTTTACAACTTCAAAGTCTCATCCATCTCCACAGTCCCTACCGTCCCAAAAGTCCCAATCGTACTCCAGCGCCAATTTACCTACAATGTCCCCACCGTCCTATAAGTCACACTTGTTCCCTAAGTCCCACTCGTCCCATAACCCGGAACCAATGATATATTAAAAAAATAATTTTTGTGATATATTTATTCCGAATCCCTCTTCAAATTCACAAAAAAAATTCTTTAATCAATAAAAGCCGTGACCGTAGATATCATAAATGTCCAAAATTGCTAAGTTATAACTCTCTGAAATTTTTTGTTTGCAAATTGTTAATGAAAATACCATTAAGCCCAATAAATCAAAACAGTATAAAAGTATAATGGTTGACTAAACTTACTTCTAAAAATCTCGATTTTAAACTTCAATAATGCAATACACCCAAGGTATTTTGTCCCAAATGTCTCCAAACCGCCAAAACGGCACAAATATCCGCTTAAGACACAGATTTCGTCTTCCATACCAAATCGACACAAATGTCATTTCCAATGGCTTGTATATTCAATTGTTTGTCAGTAATTTAGCCTGTAAATTAAAAAACCTTGATGCTGAGATACTCCATAGATCATGTATGGATAGTGTATGGATAAAGCATGGATAGTGTATGAAATAAACCACCAAAAAACCGGAAAAATATTACATTTACCGGGCACCTCTCTAATAGGCTACTTTTATCAATGCCCCTGAATTCATCAAAAACTACTTTGGCTTTACCCCCCTTAGTACAAAATACAACATTTCACATTAGACTGAATGTTTCATAAATTCCTTCAACACTCCTAACCTTAAAAAAAAACACCAGTCAAAATTCAGATTGGAAATAATGTTTATTTTTCTTGATATCTGTCCTAATAGTCTTATTTTTGCGTGGCCAATTTAAACTGTGACCCTGTTTTTTCGAGAAATCTTTACTTTTTTTCGGTCCGAAAACATTCGCAGCAGGCAATAAATTATCATGGTATGAAAATTACGGTAGTAGGAACCGGCTATGTGGGACTGGTGTCGGGAACCTGTTTTTCTGATGTGGGTATCGAGGTGGTCTGTGTGGACATCGATCAAAATAAAATCGAGAAATTAAAAAACGGAATCATCCCGATTTACGAACCCGGTCTTGAAGAACTGGTTGTCAGAAATCACAAAAACGGAAGACTGAAGTTCAGTACCGATCTGGGTGAAGCCATTCAGGGAAGTGAAGTTGTCTTTATTGCGGTGGGAACGCCTCCCGGCGAAGACGGTTCTGCCGATTTGAGTTATGTGCTGGCGGTTGCAAGAGAAGTGGGAGAGAAGATGAACAATTATCTGGTCGTTGCCACAAAAAGTACAGTTCCGGTCGGAACCGGAGAAAAAATCAAAAAAGAAATTGCCGAACAGCTCAAAAAGAGAAATTCTGATCTTGAATTTTCGGTGGCATCCAATCCTGAATTTTTGAAAGAAGGCGCAGCTGTTGAAGATTTTCTGAAACCCGACCGTATCATCATCGGAACCGAAGACGAAAGAGCAAATTCAATTATGGATCGCTTGTACAAACCGTTTCAGCTGAGCAGCAACCGTATGATCTTTATGGATATTCCGTCGGCAGAAATGACAAAATATACCGCCAATGCGATGCTCGCCACCAAAATCAGTTTTATGAACGACATTGCAAATCTCTGCGAAAGAGTGGGTGCAAATGTGAATATGGTGAGAAAAGGGATAGGTTCTGACAGCCGAATAGGAAATAAATTTATTTATCCCGGAACCGGTTATGGCGGAAGCTGTTTTCCAAAGGATGTGAAAGCAATCATCCGTACCGCAAAAGAATATGATTATGAACTCAGAGTGCTGCAGGCGGTTGAAGCGGTGAATGAGGATCAGAAATCCATTTTGGTCGAAAAAGTAAAATCGAGATTTGGCGAAAATCTGTCGGGTATGACTTTCTGTCTGTGGGGATTGAGTTTCAAACCCAACACAGACGATATGAGAGAAGCACCTTCGATTGTGATTGCAAACGAACTGCTGAAAATGGGTGCAAAAATCAATGCCTATGATCCGGTTGCAATGGAACAATCCAAACAATTTTATCTCGGTGACCGGATTACTTATTGCAGCAATTCTTATGAAGCAGCCAATGATGCAGATGCACTGCTGCTGGTGACCGAATGGTCTGAATTCAGGATGCCCAACTGGCAAATGCTTGCAAAACTTTTGAAAAATAAAACTATCTTTGATGGTCGAAACATCTATGACCGCGAATATCTGAAAGAACTCGGATTTGAATACTACGGCATAGGTTTGAAGAATTAAATTGAAACCATAACTTTAACTATAAACTGCATGAAAGTCGGAATTACCTTTAGCACTTTTGACCTGCTTCACGCCGGGCATATCAAAATGCTCGAAGAAGCGAAGAGAAACTGCGATTATCTGATCGTCGGACTCCAAATGGATCCGAGCATTGACAGACCCGAAAAAAATAAACCCACCCAATCCATCGTTGAGCGGTATATACAGCTGAAAGGCTGCAAGTTTGTGGACGAAATCGTTCCTTATGTGACCGAACAGGATTTGGAAGACATACTGAGATCGTTCAAAATCGATGTTCGAATCTTGGGTGACGAATACAAAGACCGTGATTTTACAGGCCGAAAATACTGCGAAGAAAAAGGAATCGAACTGTATTTTAACCGCAGAGACCACAGATTTTCAAGTTCAGATTTGAGAAAAACGGTTCATGAATTGGAAAATTTAAAAATGGTCCATAGAAAATAAATTTACGAGCCTGCAAAATAAGTTGCTACATCACAATATCATTGACGAAGAATTACCTGATTCTGCTTTTCAGTCAATCCTAAGAGTCAATAATGACCAAAAATGACACAAAGCGCCCCGAATGACCGGTTTATCACCCCTCCTGACTCAATATTTATGACTAAATTGCTGCTTGAAGACAATCACTGACAATTTATGGAATTATACGCCCGGTGAGTCTTCTTTTGCCATCAGAAGAATAGGACTTCATCTGGGAGAACAGTTACAGCCAACCAAATTTAATGAAAAAGGGTCAGGACCGGATCTTAACTGAGTCTGACCATCAAAGAGACGAACCTAAAAAATTTGACCAATACCAAAATTTTTTAGATTCCTGCTTTCAGTTAAAGTATGGATAGTGTATGGATAGTGTATGGATAAAGCATGGATAGTATATCAATTAAATTCTGATTAATCATGAAAACCACATTAAAAAGAATTTGCATTTACCCGAAAGACATCCAGTTGATTACCGGTAAAAGCTACAGACAAAGTGCAAGACTGGCGCAGAAAATTAAAAAGGAATTAAACAAAACTGAAAAAGACTTTCTTACCGTTGAAGAATTCTGCAATTACACAGGAATACCATTTGAGCAGATTGACCATCTCATTTTGGGTTAGTTTCTTTTTCAATCCCTTCATTTTTCTGAATCCATACATTTTTTAATCCAACCTGTTCAAAATTTGAACATCTTTTACAACAGAACAAAAATTCTCACCACAATAAAACGACCCAAAAGTTAAACAGACCCGCCGCGACGGGTAAGGGTTATGTAAGATTTATTCGCGCCTGTTTGACCTCGAAGAGGTCATATGTATATAGAAAAACAACAGCAGCAACAACAAAAAGCCACCAAAAAAAATAGACTGACCTCGAAGAGGTCAAATGTGTATAGAAAAAACAACGACAACAACAATAAACCGACCCCGAAGGCGGTCGAATTATTCTGAATCGGGCTTGTGTGAAATTCATCTGTTTTAAACTTATGCGACCCGTTCCGGGTCGGGTATGGCTGGGGTACATCTTTTACTATACACATGTGATCCGTTCCGGGTCAAGTTTGCTAAATTATCAGTTTACGCTATGCTGACCTCGAAGAGGTCATATGTGTATAGAAAAACAACGATAACAACAATAAATCGACCCTGAAGGCGGTCGAACTATCATGAAACAATATTGGCAAAAAAATCATCCCAAAAGCCAAACTGACCTCGAAGAGGTCAAATGTGAATAGAAAAAACAACGACAACAACAATAAACCGACCCCGAAGGCGGTCGAATTATTCTGAATCGGGCTTGTGTGAAATTCATCTGTTTTAAACTTATGCGACCCGTTCCGGGTCGGGTATGGCTGGGGTACATCTTTTACTATACACATGTGACCCGTTCCGGGTCAAGTTTGCTAAATTATCAGTTTACGCTATGCTGACCTCAAAGAGGTCAAATGTGTATAGAAAAAACAACGACAACAACAATAAACCGACCCCGAAGGCGGTCGTACCATTCATTCAAATACTCAATTATGAAAAAATCAATGGCAACAACAAAAAAACATCCCCAAAATTCAGACTGACCTCGAAGAGGTCATATGTGTATAGAAAAAAAATAATGGTAACAACAATAAACCGACCCCGAAGGCGGTCGAACCAAATTTCCAAAGACTCAATTAAAAAAACAACGACAACAACGATAAAACCTCTCTAGAATTCCGATTAACCTCGAAGAGGTCATATGTGTATGGGAAAAACAACGATAACAACAATAAACCAGCCTCGAAAGTCAGTCAGACCACGAAGAGGCCCAATATGTATAGGAAAATTGAATATAACAAAAACCATCCAGAGTTTAACTGACCTCGAAGAGGTCAAATGTGTATAGAAAAAACGATAACAACAATAAACCGACCCCAAAGGTGGTCGAACCATTCATTCAAAAACTCAATTATAAAAAAAAACAACGACAACAAAAATAAAACACCCAAGAAATTCAAACTGACCTCAAAGAGGTCAAATGTGTATGGGAAAAACAACGATAACAACAATAAACCAGCCTCGAAAGTCAGTCAGACCACGAAGAGGCCCAATATGTATAGGAAAATTGAATATAACAAAAACCATCCAGAGTTTAACTGACCTCGAAGAGGTCAAATGTGTATAGAAAAAACGATAACAACAATAAACCGACCCCGAAGGCGGTCGAATTATATAATTAACCCAATCCCAAACATTCCTTATCTTTATTGAAACATAAATTCGTAGGATTATGGCAGGAACATTTTATCAAATTTACATGCATATAGTTATTGCAGTAAAAGGCAGAAAAAGCTTGATCAAAACCCATTGGGAAGAAGAATTATACAGGTACATCACCGGGATTATAACCAATAAAGAACAAAAACTCCTGGCAATAAATGGTATGCCTGATCATATCCATATTTTAATCGGAATGAGACCGTCATGTTGTCTGTCGGATTTAGTGTGCGAACTGAAAAAATCGTCCAATGAATTTATAAACAAAAACCGATATTCATACAATAAGTTTGAATGGCAATCCGGTTATGGCTTGTTTTCACATGGACATCACAGTTTGGACAATATCTTTAAATACATTCGAAATCAAAAGGAGCATCACAAGAAGATATCGTTTAGAGAAGAATATACTCAGTTATTAAAAGATTTTGAAATTGAGTTTAAGGATGAATATTTGTTTGAATGGGTTGAAGATTAATTTTATACGACCCGTTCCGGGTCGGGTATGGCTGGGGTACATCTTTTACTATACACATGTGATCCGTTCCGGGTCAAGTTTGCTAAATTATCAGTTTACGCTATGCTGACCTCGAAGAGGTCATATGTGTATAGAAAAACAACGATAACAACAATAAACCGACCCCGAAGGTGGTCGAACCATCCGGAATTGGCCTTGTGTGAAATTCACCTGTATTAAACATATTCGTTCCGGGTCGGGTTTGGTGAGGGTACATTTTTTACTATACACTTGTGACCCGTTCCGGGTCGAGTCTGTAAAATGATCATTTTCTAATATACACATCAGCGGATAAGAGTTATCTATGATTTATTCGCACTTCTCTGACCTCGAAGAGGTCATATGTGTATAGGAAAAACAACGATAACAACAATAAAACACCCAAGAAATTCAAACTGACCTCGAAGAGGTCAAATGTGTATGGGAAAAACAACGACAACAACAATAAACCGACCCCGAAGGCGGTCGAACCATATTTCCAAAGACTCATCTGTATAATTGAATTAAAAACGCTATTCATTCAGAACCCCTAACCAATCTTATTCCATTTATTCGATCCGTCGCCGCTGCTCGGCTTGGCGACGGACTCATCCTTTTCCTTAAAATGAATCTTTATCATTCAAAAAAGCATCAATATAACCGGCCAATTCATTTGGATACTGAAACATCAAACCATGCCCGCCGTTTTTCATCTTGATCAAAGTAGAATTGGCTATCGAATCAAACAATACCTCTGAATTTCCAAACAAAACCACCTGATCGGCATCACCGCTTACAATTAATGTCGGAACCTTCAGTTTGTATAAATTACCGGATGCTCCTCCATCGTCCGAAAGCCATTGATTTACTGCCTCATCCTGAAGTTTAATCGTGAGCCGGTTAAAGGGTTCATAAACCTGTTTAAAATACTCTTTTGATTCCGGATGATTTTCAAACCAGTGATCCGGAAAAAGCAGACCAATCATTTGCTGATCGGAAGAAGTCGAATCAGACAGTATATCCATTACTTCCTGCTCCGGATTTATAACTGCCCCCCCTCCGGCATCTGTAGCATACAATACAAGTTTATTTACCCGATCCGGATAATTCAGACCAAATAACTGAGCCACATATCCACCCATTGACCAGCCCAAAACATTTACTCTTTCCGTTCCAAGATGGTCACACAGCAACTTAACATCCTCAGCAAGTGTTTCAAGCCTGAAGTTCATATTTGTATTGCTGCTGAAACCCATTCCTCTGTAATCAAAAACAACAATTTGATTAAACTTTGCCAGTTGACTGATAAACCGGGTATCCCACATATCCATATTGGCTCCGTAACCCATACACATAATCAGCGGTTCGCCCTTTCCAAAAATCCTGTAGGCAATTTTGCCGTTTGGCACTTCCAAATATAAAATACTGTCCGAGTTAGGTTTGTAGTCTTTGTATTCATATGATGAAATACTGTTCTTTTCGCAATAAAAAAAGAAAGGAATAAAAGTAATGACAAAATAGCATCTAAAAATTTTTATGAAGTTTTTCATAAAAATTAATTTAATATAAAATATACTTAAAATGAGTGGGAATCCAAAAACAAGTATCCCCACCCAAGGTAAGGTCATGAAACTGACGACTAAATTCCAATCCAAATATACGTTACTTTTTTGTAAAAAAGTTTTATTTATTTAAAACATTTTTCTACCTTTGTACAAGGTAACTTAAAATTAGGTTTAAGTTGATTAGGATGGTACCCCTTATTCTTTATAAGGGGACCTTTTTTTTAAATTAGCTACTACAGAAATTATATCGTTTTTCAACTTTTAAAAACATCAAAACATTCCTAGAAAAAAAATTGCTATTGTTTTTTGAAATAAATAAATTTTTGTTACATTTGTTGAAATAGTTTTAAACCTCAGGTAGGTTTAGTTTAGGTTGGGCCTCTGTCTTTTAAGGCAGAGGCTATTTTTTTTCAAAAATTAAAAAATTTTTATTATAGAAATTAAATTTCCAAATTCAAATCGGTTTCATTTATACTTCTGCACAAATTAAAATCATTAGTATAAAAAATATATAATTTTTCAATTGTCAAAGAAAAAGAATTTTAATTCTAATCATAAATAACAAATGTTCTAGTGAATTATAAAAACAATCTCGCAAAAAGAAAAAACAACTTATAATTAGGTGGGTGAATTTCCATTTCAACATTTAACTAATCGGAAATTTTCACTTGTTTAATTGAATCATTTCATTACATTTGTAACTTACCACTTTTTAAGAAAACCCTGTAAAATAGCTTTGACTTTTTGCAGGGTTTTGTATCAGAAATAAAAAAATATCCCAAAAAGATTTAATATCTCACATAAGAAATTATGAAGACACAAAAAAAAAGGAACCCCAAACAGGATTCCTTTTCTGATTTTATGTTTTTGAAAATCCTTAGAAAGGATATTCGTAAATCTTTGATTCGTGGAAATATGGATTTCCTTTCGGTTCCAGA
The DNA here is from genome assembly GCA_019455045.1 of Flavobacteriia bacterium. GTDB lineage: Bacteria > Bacteroidota > Bacteroidia > Flavobacteriales > Weeksellaceae > Moheibacter. The sequence continues at coordinate 50,931 of JACFND010000011.1, read as the reverse complement.
TTCAGTTTGCTGATCGCACTGAATACCACATAGGTAAACAATCCGCCCACAAACAGCAGGGCTCCGATTTCAAGCAGTCCAAAGTTGTGGAATGCGCCCACAGCAGCCGGCATGATCTGATTGTAGAAATCCCAGTAGTGACCCAGAATGATCATTACACCCATCCAGAAAACAAGCTGAGGAATTCGTTTGATGCCCGAACTGGTCATGATCAGCAGTACAAGCAGGAAGTTGACAAGCAGCATCCAGTAGTAACCAGGATATTGTGCATTTCTCTGCTGGAAGTACTGAACCTCTTCAGGAATGTCTGCATACCACTGAAGCATGAACTGACAGAACCACAGATAGGTCCATAAGATACTGAAACCAAACATATATTTTGCAAGGTCGTGCTGATGGTTGTCGTTAAACAACGGCAGCGAACCCTGATTTTTCAAATAAATCGAAATGATGGCAGTCAATGCAACTGCTGCAACCAAATGGCTCACCATTCCGTAGAACATAAAGATGGTTGAGTACCAGTGCGGGTCGAGTGACATCACCCAGTCCCAGGCCATACCTGTAATGGATAACGAATACAGCACGATGAAAACTACCGCCGCAGTAAAAAGTTTCTCCCAGTTTTTTCTGTCTTTGACTTCGTCCAGTCTTTTTGTAGCTCTTTTGATCCAAACCATACCCGCTGTGAATATCAGTACATAGAGTACACTTCTGCTCAGCCAGCCCGGAATGTTCAGCCAGATTTTTGATTTTGAAGCAATAAATATGTCATAATGCGGGTCATTCGGATCAATCAGTGATTTGTCCATCCAGTGGAACAGATGATTTCCGCCAAATGCAGATGCAAAAACGATAATCAGCATGAGGATACCGCCAACCGGTATATAGGAAGCGATTCCCTCCATCACTCTGGTAACAACAATCGACCAGCCCGAGTTGGATGCAAACTGTACGCAAAGGAAAAACAGTGCAGCCGCCGAAAGACCGAATGCAAAATAAGAAGCGGTCATCAATGCAGCCCAGGGTCTGTTTGCTACGTGATGCTCCCAGGTGTGCCACTGCGGATTGTCGTGACCTTCAAGATGGGTCTGGTTCAATTCCTGATATTCTGCAGACTGATAGTCTCCAAAGAATCTTTCAGGGTGACTTTGAACCATATTTTCAATATACTTCGGATCTTTCTGATCCGCGCTGTTCATAAATACCCCGATCCCGTACAGCACTGCTCCAAGGATGATCAGTACAAAGGATGCTAACTTCAATTTGGGTGAAAAACTATATTGCATAATCTTTATTTCCTTAATTATTGATTTGAACTTTCAGCATCTTCCCAATTGTCTGCAGCTGCAGCTGTGGTGTCAATACCTTTTAATTTCATAACATACTCGGCCACTCTCCAACGGTCAACCTGTGTAAGCTGAGCCGCATAAGGTCCCATTGCGTTTCTTCCGTACATGATCACATGATAGACAGAACCGACACTGATTTCTCTTTCAGCAAAAGTAGGTACGCCCGAATAGGCTCCGCTTTTGACGATTGAACCCTGTCCGTCTCCTCCGTCACCGTGACAAACTGCACAGGTGATATGAAAAAGATGTTCTCCTCTCTTCAAATCATTTGCCCTGTTTACAGGATCAAGCGGAGAAGTTTTGATATCCTTTGACTTGTTGTAGTCGTTCATTGTGTTTTTAAGATTCCACGGAAGTATGGTCTGCTCGTCGGTCTGCGGAACTGTTCCGTCAGCCGGCCACAATGCGGTCATATTTTTATGATCCTCAAATATTTTAACGCCCGAACCTTCTTCAGGTCTTACAGGCCAATAACCAAAATCAGCTTCCATATAAGGATCATAGGCAACCGGATAATACATATCAGGCATAAATACCAGACTCGGATCCTTTTTTGTACCGGAACATGAACTCATTACAACAGCAAGGCCAATTGCTCCAAAAAATATTATTCCTTTTTTCATTTTCATATTTTATTGAACCGGTTATAAATCTTTTACTGTTACTTCTTCTGCACCTGTATTGATAAACGCATCTCTGACTCTGTCCACATCATTCGACTCGATCTCCATCAGAAACTTATCGTCTGTGGTTCTCGGATCGGGATTCTGAGCTTTTGCGCCCGGATACATTTTGTTTCTTGCCAAAAAGGTAAGTGACATCAGGTGGGCAGAACAAAATACCACCAATTCAAACATGATCGGCACAAATGCAGGCAGGTTGTCAAAAAAGGTAAACGAAGGTTTACCGCCGATGTCCTGCGGCCAGTCATGATTCATCATATACCACATCATCACAGAAGCCAGTGTAAAACCATAAACTCCGTAGAAGAATGCCAAATCAGAAATTCTTGTTTTTCTCAGTCCCAATGCTTTGTCAAGCCCGTGAACCGGAAAGGGAGTATAGACTTCTTTGATTGCAATACCTTCATTGTTAAAGGATCTGATTGCTTTCAGCAAATCGTCATCGTCGGCATACAAGCCATATATCGTTTTAGTGCTCATGATGATCGTCTTCTGTATGATGTTTCTTAAAATATTCTCCTGATGATTTCAAAATTGTTTTCAGCTCCGCCTGTGCAATGACAGGGAACGAACGTGCGTAAAGCAGATAAAGCACGAAGAAGAAACCAATTGTTCCGATAAAGATACCGACGTCTACAATCGAAGGCATAAACATGGTCCAGCCGCCCGGCAGATAGTCTCTCGAAAGGTTCACAACGATAATGTCAAATCGCTCAAACCACATACCGGTGTTAACCACTAGTGAGATGATGAATGTCCAGAAGAAACTTCTTCTGATCTTTCTGATCCAAAGCAGCGAAGGTACAAGTATGTTACAGGTAATCAGCGCCCAGAATGCCCACCAGTAAGGTCCTACTGCCGCACCCGGCGAGAAATAGGTGAAGTCCTCATAACGGCTTCCTGAATACCAGCCGACAAAGAATTCGGATGCATAAGCAACCGCAACCATACCGCCGGTAACCAAAATTACCTTGTTCATTACTTCTATATGTCCTCTCGTAATGTACTGTTCCATATGCATCACCTTACGCATCACGCTCAACAGTGTCTGCACCATCGCGAAACCGGAGAAAATCGCACCGGCAACGAAATATGGCGGATAAACCGTAGAGTGCCATCCCTTGATCACCGAAGTGGAGAAGTCAAAGGATACGATGGTGTGAACCGAGAATACCAGTGGAGTTGCCAAACCTGCCAAAACCAAAGAAAGTTCTTCGTGTCTCTGCCAGTGTTTTGCTTTTCCTCCCCAGCCCATGCTCATAAAGCTGTAAATCTTTTTTGAGAACGGTTTGGTCGCTCTGTCACGGATCATTGCAAAATCGGGAATCAGTCCCATGTACCAGAATACGACAGATACAGAGAAATAAGTCGAGATTGCAAACACGTCCCAAAGCAGAGCCGAGTTAAAGTTGATCCAAAATGATCCAAACTGGTTCGGAATCGGGAATACCCAATATCCAACCCAGGGACGACCCATGTGGATAACCGGGAATATCGCAGCCTGAACAACCGCAAAGATGGTCATCGCCTCAGCCGAACGGTTGACAGCCATTCTCCATTTCTGACGGAAAAGCAGCAATACTGCCGAAATAAGCGTTCCGGCGTGACCGATACCGATCCACCAAACAAAGTTTGTAATATCCCAGGCCCAACCGATACTTCGGTTCAATCCCCAAACTCCGATTCCGGTACCAATGGTGTACGAAATACAGCCAAGTCCGAACAGGAAGGTGACCATTGCAATTCCAAATGCGGTCCACCAGAGTTTTCCTGCCTTGTGCTCAATCGGATAGGAAATATCAACTGAAATGTCATGATAGGATTTGTTTCCTATAATCAAAGGGTCTCTAACCGGTGATTCGTAATGTGACATATTTTTATTTACTAATTTCTGTTAAACTTAAGCCTGTTCCTTCTTGTTCTTGATTTTAACATGATAGAATACATTCGGTTTGGTGCCCACTTCTTCAAGTGCACGGTAAACACGCTTGTCTTCGCTCAGTTTTTTCACCTCACTCTCCTGATCGTTGATGTCACCAAAGGTGATTGCACCGGTCGGACAGGCACTTGCACAGGCTACTGAATCCTGGAATTCTTCATCAGCAACTCTTCTTCCTTCTTTCTTGGCTTTCAGGATTGCTGCCTGTGTATCCTGGATACAGAACGAACATTTCTCCATCACCCCTCTGGTTCTTACCACCACATCAGGATTCAGTACCATACGGCCCAAATCATCATTCATGTGGTAATCAAATTTGTCATTCAACGCATAATTGAACCAGTTGAATCTTCTCACTTTGTACGGACAGTTGTTTGCACAGTAACGGGTTCCCACACAACGGTTATAGGCCATCATGTTCTGACCCTGACGACCGTGTGAAGTTGCCGCAACCGGACAAACCGTTTCACAAGGCGCGTGGTTACAGTGCTGACAAAGCATCGGCATAAAGATCACCTCCGGATTTTCGGTTGCCGGTTTGATCAGCAGTTTGTACTGATCGCCTTCGGTCATCGGCTGTGCAGCAGCCAGTGCACTCTCGTCGTTCTGAAGATGTTCCGGCAATGCCACTTTACCTTCCAGTGCAACTTTTTGTGTCCTTACATTATTGGTTACGTCAGAGTAGTAACGGTCGATTCGCAACCAGTACATATCTCTTGACATTCTCATTTCTTTTTTACCTACGACAGGAATGTTGTTTTCAACCTGACAGGCCACAACACAGGCACCGCAGCCGGTACATGCGTTCATGTCAATCGACATATTGAAGTGAGGCCCTACCGAACGGTCAAACGAACGCCAGATATCGACTTCCTTCTCGGGAGATTTACCTCTCCAGGTCGGCATCACAGAAGGTTCGTTCCATTCTTCTGCAGGTTCATTCATAAACTGATCGTTGGTCGCCTGACGTGCGATTTCATAACGTCCCATCAGCGTGTTCTGCATCTGCATACATGCAAATTCATGTTTTTCGCCCTGATGAGATCTCTCAATCTTCACATCACTGACAAACAAACTTCCGTTCGAAATCAGCGGATAGGCATTGAGACCTACGCCATCGCCAACTTTACCGCTTCTTGTACGACCGTAACCGATCGCCATTCCGATGGTTCCTACCGCCTGACCCGGCTGAATAAATACCGGAACTTTCTCAATCGTCTGATTGTTCGCAGTGATGTTTACATAATCACCGTTGAACTGCATACGTCCGTTTTTGACGTTTGCATTTTCAGATGTTTTGATGTCAAATTTGGGTGCATCAAGCGGGTTCAGCGTGATAAAGTTGTCCCATGAGGTTCTTGTAATCGGGTCGGGGAATTCCTGTAGCCAGGGGTTGTTTGCCTGGGTACCGTCACCGATTCCAACACTGGAATACAGCTGAAGCTCCCATTCGCCCCCTTTTGAATTTGACAATTTGTCAACTGCTGCAGAAACATCTCCCGAACCGGACAGTTCAACCGTTTCATTGGTTTCATTGTATCCGTTGTACAATGCCTGATTGAAACCGTAACCCATCTGAGGAAGTATGTTCTTTTCCCAATTGTTTTTGAGATAATTATAAAAAGCAGTGATAGACTGCTGATAAGTCGTTTTTGGAATCACCAGTTCGGTGTCGCCGCCGGTTCCTGCCGGCTCTGCTTCAATTTCTGAACTTCCGCCCATCCAGCTGAGCAGCGAATCCTGAAATTGTCTCGAGTGGAAAATTCGTTGGATCACCGGCTGCTGAAGCGAATAAACACCTGTAACCGGATTATAGTCGTTCCATGATTCCATTGAATGAGGAACGGTTGCAACCAGATCCGAATATTTGGCGGTTTCGTCCATTCTTTCGGACATGGCCACCTTGAAATCAATACTTGTCAGTGCCAGTACAAAATCTTTTGATTTCGGATGATTGTAAACCGGATTTACATTGTACATAAACAATGCACCGATATTTCCGGCCTTGGCGTCAGAAAGTAACTGATCAAAATCTTTGTCGTTTCCTTCTTTGAGCAGATTCACTTTTGTTTTTGAAACTGCATTGGATCCGATCAGACTGTTGATTGCATAACAAACCTGATAAGCTTCTTTGCTTCCGTCTGCAAAAACAACCGCTTTGTTTCCTTTTGATTTGATTTCATCTACGATTGCAGATGCTATTTTATCGGAAGTTCCCGAAGTCAGACCTTTATATACTTCTCCAAGTGTTTTCAGCACCTGTGAAGTTTTCATCGGAAAACGGGTATCGGCATTTGAACCGGTCATCGACATATTGCTTTCAAGCTGTATGTGTCTGAGCATGTTCGGACCCGGTTTTCTGGCAGCAGAATAACTGCTTTCCATTCCGCCTCCGTTGTAATCTCCCAGAAAATCAGCACCAAATGAAACCACCAGTTCGGAATTGGTCAGGTCATAGAACGGAAGCGCTCTCTGACCGTAAAATTCCTGAGCCGCATCAAGTGCAGCCGAATGATTCAGCGCATCATAAACGATATGCTGAGTGGTTGGATATTTGGTTTTGAATTCGTCGATCAGTTTTTTGGTGCTCGGACTCGCGATTGACGAAGTCAGCAGTACCACTTTTTTGTCACCGACAGCATTCAGTTTTGAAGTTACTTTCTGGTCCAGATCGTTCCAGGAAATGGTTCCAAAGTTTTTATCATGTCCCTGCAAAGGTCCTTTCAGCTTCTCAGAATCATAAAGCGAAAGCAAAGATGCCTGAACCCTTGTATTGGTGGTTCCGAAATATTTGGCGCCTTTGTTCGGCTTGATTCTGATCGGACGGCCTTCTCTGGTTTTGATCAGAATATTTGAATAATCCAGTCCGTCGTAATAGGTCGATGCATAATAGGTGGGAACACCCGGCGTCACATCGTCAGGTTTTACCACATAAGGAATCGATTTCACAACGGGAGCTTCGCAGGCAGCCAAAGTTACCGCTGCGGTACTGAATCCCAATAATTTTAAAAAGTCGCGTCTCGAAGTATGAACCCCTTCCATCGCCTGTTTGTTGGCAAGAAAGTCTTCAACCGGAAGATCTTCACCGAATTCGTCCGCTGCCAGCTTTTTGGTCAGTTCGGGATTCTCAAGTTCTTCGAAACTTCTCCAATATGTTTTTTTAGAAGCCATTTATACCTCTCTTATTTAATTTCTTAATAATGACATTTTGCACATTCCAAACCGCCGATTGCGTCAACCGTAATTTTGGTGTGATCCCCATATTCCTTTTTCAGTTTTTCGTGAAGATCAGCATAGTACTGACTGTTGTATTCGTTGGTCATATCCACTTCGGTGGTACGGTGACATTCAACACACCATCCCATCGTAAAATCATTCGCCATTTTCACCTCATCCATTTTGCTCACATCACCGTGACATGCAAAACAAACCTGGCTGTCTTCGGGAAGATTCAATTCTTTTGAATTTGGAATTGTTTTGTTTTTGATCGCATTCAGAATCGCCTTTTCACCCGCAACCACATGCTGTTCGTGACTGAAGTACACAAAATCCGGCATATTGTGGATTCTTACCCACTCGATCGGTTTCTGCTCTCCGGTATATTCCGCCTGATCGGGATCCCAACCGATGGCAGCATACATTTTTTGAATTTCACCGGTATAGAAATTCTTCACATCATCTCCTGATGCAAATTTTCCGTTTTTCACCAAATCTTCTTCAAAATATTCGCCTTTGTATTCTTTGATCATTTTGTGACAGTTCATACAGGTATTTGGCGAAGGAATTCCTGAAACCTTACCGTATTTTGCACTTGAGTGACAATACTGACAGTCGATTCCCTGAACACCGGCATGCACCTGGTGTGAGAAATAGATCGGCTGATCGGGCTGATAGCCTTTGTCAACTCCGATTCCGAACATAAAGATCCAAAGACCGTACAGTGCCAGCAGACTAAATGCTGCAAGCAGTACGTTGAATGCTTTGTTGTATTTGTGGATAAACTGAGCCAGACTGAATCCGGGTTTGTCTTCCGCCGGAACATCTGTTTTTCCGCTCAGCAGTTTTTTGAGTGTGTTCAATCTGAACAGAGTAAATAAAAGCAGCAGGGCCAAAAATACATAAGCAAAAATCACAATCCCGGTTGTTGAACTGCCTGATTCGGCAGGAGCTGCAGCTGCTGCAGATTCTTCTGCTTTCTTTTCCTTTGCCTCTTTGAATGCCTTTTCGCCGCCTTCCGGATCGCTGGTATAGGCCAATATGTCGTCTATATCCTGATCAGAAAGATTGGGAAATGTAAGCATCGGAATCTTGTTGTACTTTTCAAAAACTTCATTTGCATATTTATCGCCTGAAGCTCTAAGCGCATTGTTGTCTTTGATCCAATCGTGAAGCCACTGTCTGCCGACACCGCCTTCCTCTTTAACACGGGCAACCACATCTCTCAAAGGCGGTCCGACCATGTCGCCGTCTATCTTGTGACAGGCGATACAACTCTGCTGAAACAGATCGTACCCGTGGGCGGCATCACCATTGATCTCCTCACCGGATGACTGCGCCTGCTCTTCGCCGGCCGGCTCCGGTTTGTCTGTTGGGTCCTGTGAATAGGAAAAACTAAAAATGACTAAGAATATAGCCAGATTTAAAAATTTCATTTTATTAAGTATCCTTGCCTTCATTTACTAAACATTGAGTTCGGTTACAAATGTTAAAAATTCGTTTTTCAACCCGACAAAAATAGCTTCAAACCTTAATAAAAACATAAAATTTAATGCTGAACTTCATCAATTCGTTTAATTTAAATTGTTTCTAAATAATTTTTCAATCTGAAACTTCACAAAATCAATCTTTAAGTAATTTTTGAAAAATTTTCGGCATTTTAATCAAGTTTTTTAAAGTTTTTAAATGCTGTGACAGAAACTCTTTATATTTGTCAGGAATTACAGGAAATTCAAAATAATGAAAAAAGGTTTTTTACTGATACTGCTGTTCGGATTTATGTTTTCTCATGCACAGGAACCTGCGAGAGAACTGCTTGCGATTGCAAACGACAGCATCACAGGCGGCAATCTCAATGTGGAACTGGACAGCCGGCTCAGCAGTCTGATCAATTTCAACGAAAAAAAGAATTGTCCGAATACCAGTTTTGTGCCGCCGAGAAAACTGACTCCTGCCGAAAAATGTGCAAGCCAGAACAAAATTATGGGTTATAAAATCCAGATATTCTATACCAAGGACAGAAACGCTGCCGAGAAAATCAAAAATGATTTCGCAAAACAGAATCCGGGCTATACTGCAGAACTGGTCTATCTCGCTCCCGATTACAGAGTTCTGGTCGGTGATTATTTCACCCGAAAATCAGCGGGACCCGATCTGAGAAGAATCCAAAGAACCTATCCAGCCGCATTTACTGTGCAGTGGAGAGTCTGGTGCAGAAAGGCGTTGTGAGTTATTGTTGGATGCTGGGTGTTGGATGCTGGGTGTCGGGTGTCAGGTGCCGGATGTAGGGTGCAGAATGATTTTCTATGTACAACTTCTAAATTCTAACCTGGAACTTGAAACCTGAAACTTGAAACCAAATTGCCCCAGTTAAACTTTTCTTAAACATACAATCTTTCGTATTTCAATACGTTTTCAGTTCAAAACCGGCTGATGAGATTATTTCCGTTTGTTATTCTATTTTTATTTGCAGGATTTGCATTTGGACAAAACCGTATCGTCACTTCAAATTATGGAAACCTGACCATTCAATGGGATGAATCGGTTCAAAAGATGGTTCAGGCCGAAAATTGTCCGACCGAACAGCCCGAAGAAATCAAACCCGAATACTGCAAAGGCAGCAGAATACAGCTTTTTTACAGCAAAGACCGAAAAGAAGCCGAGGAAATGCTGAAAAGCGCCAAATCTTATTTTCCGGAGCTGATCGTCAATCTTGATTATGTCTCACCCGACTACAAAGTGAAAGCAGGTTATTTTTCATCAAGAGAAAGCGCTCATGAAAGCCTGAAAAAAGCAAAACTCAGATTTTCATCCTCACTGATTGTGGACGAAACCGTCAGATGCAGTCTGATTGATTAAATTATAAAAATTTCAGACCGAAGCAGATTTGGGTTTTCTCAGATTCATCACAAAAAGACCCAAGCCTGCCAAAATCAGCAATATTCCGCCATACGAAAGAATCGGACTTGAAGCTCCCGATTTGTATTGATAGGTGAGCACCGCAGAACCAAAACTGTCCTTTTCAATCTTTGCATTTTTTGCCTTCTCCGGCAGATGGATGGTCTGCTCCTGCTCGATCAGCATACCGTTTGTGACCATATTCAGTTTCAGCATAAAGGTCTGGTCGTTTAATTTCGTGATATCCGGATCCTTCATATCCAGCTCTGCCTTCCATTTTCCGTTATCGTCAGGTTGAGCAACAGCAAAAGCCTTCATCAAAAATATAAATGAACGGTCCATCGGCTCTTCTTCATATTTGAAATCAGACAAAAAATATTTGGGCATCCCCTTGATCATCTGTCTTTTCAGATAAGCCTGATTGGTACCCACCGTTTTTTTGAAAAAATCCCATTGTGAAGCATTGAAACGGGTGGTGACCGCCAGATTCGCATCGCCCAAATCATCGATCACGATGTCGAGTTTCTGTTTGGTTCCTTTGAGTTCCTCCTGCGCCCCGAGCGTTGTAAAAGCTGTGATAAAAAATAACGGGAGGATGTATTTGAAGTTGATCTTAATTTTCATTTTGACTGGTATTAAATTATTTCTAAATTTTAATTGTTCGGAATGATTCAATGAATCGTGTTGAGAATATTTTCAACCACTCCCTGACTTGGGTTGCTGGCATTGGTGCCGACGATCGCCGCCGAATAACCCGAAGAGGTCCGTTTGAAAACCGCCACCCACTGAAGTAAAATGTTTTCAAAATTGGACTGACCGCTAAAAAGCTGAAAGCCGTTGCTCTCTCCGGCAGGACTGTACTGCAAATTGCCACCGAAGCTCATCAGATACTGCTGTATCTGATTCAGTGCTGCCTGAGCACTGCTCACTCCTTTGAAATCATAGATTTCCACAAAGGTATCCGAATTCTGACTGCTCAGAACCTTTTTGAGCTGAGGCATGGAAGAACCGTTATTTGATTTGATTCTCCACGAGGAAGGATAGGCAAACGAAATCGTACCTTTGTAATTTTTGTAACCCGATGGAGCAGCCGGTGAACTGCCGCCTGAATTTCCTCCGCCAGTATTGGTTCCGCCCGGATTTTCATAGTTTGTATAAGAGACCTGCGGCTGCGGGTTGTAGGCCATACCGCCGCCAAAACTTCTTGCAATCTCATCCACCTTTCCGCGCAAAAACGAATCATCTTTCAGTTCCATCGCCACTGCCCCGTTTTTGATCGATTCACGAATATCAACGATCATATATCTTTCATCGCCCATCATTGCACTTTGAAAAAATGTTTCCAGCTCTTTCATTCCCATCTGCAGCGCTGCCATCGAATTCATTCTTCCGCCTTCCATTCCTTCGCCGCCTATACCGGTCGCTTCAATTGCATAAAAATTCCCGTTCAGCCTGAAACCCGGATAGGCATGTCCGGGAATCAAAAATATGATCGGATCCAGGCCTGCGTTCATCAGCACACTGGCATAGAGGATCGACAATTCGATGCACAAACCCGTTTTTCCGGTTACCACTTCCCTGGGCAGACGAAGACTCTGAACAACCGACTGCGCATCTCCGACCGCAGAAGGAACTCCGCTGGTACCGCTGTATACCATATGACTCAAATAGGTGGCATCATAAAGTCCGGTGAGAAATCTGACCGCTTCTTTGTCTTCTCTGTTCACCGATGCAGCTTCGCCTCTCAACAGTTTTTCCTGAATCTGCTGGGTAAAATATTTGATGATCGGATCCTCAGGTGTCACAAAACATGAAATCAGTTCGGCATTGTCAATCATTTCGGCAGGAGATAGGATTTCATCTGTCGGAATCTGTGTATATACAAATTCATTCCTGCCCTTGATCTCGACCGGAAAACTCTCTGTCTGATCCTTGATGTTCAGTCCGGAAATATTGATGTTCACAGTCTCACGCGACGATGTCCGTTTGTCGACAATGTCTTCCTTGAATTTTGGAAAGCAGTTGACAAGAATCGACTGACCCGGCAGTATGACCGGAACTTTTTTCAGATCGGTTTCTGTGATATAACCCGGTATTTCAAACGATACTTTTACATTTCTTGCAGCAGATTTTCCGTTGTTGGTCAGCAGCATTTTGAACAAACCGTATTTGCCCTCAAGTGCGTCTCCGTTGCCGTAAACCTTGTACGCCGCAGGCATGATGACCGAATTCGGTTCGATTTTGGCCTCCAGCTCTGCCTGTGAAAAAAGACCCGACAAAAACTGTCCGGATATCATCAGCAAACCTGCCACTATCAACAGCAATGGCAGGATGATCCGGATAAATCCGTTATTTTTTTTTGCACTCATAATTTTAAGGTAGTTTAAGATTAATTTTATTTTTAAAATATAATTCCCGGATTTGTAAATCAGCAGGGAATTTAACCGGGCATAAAATTAACCGTTCATCTATTTTCAATGTGCCAAATATTTACAATTGTAAATATTCAGGACATATTTTGAATGCAGAATTTTGAATTGATTCAAATCACACGAAGTTCAATACCATCAGTTTTCATCGTATAATTACCCACAAATCAATTGGGTATCGCTTTGAATTCGAATTGAATCAAACCTTAAAAAAATCATTTTGTAAAAATCAGAGCACCCGGTTGAGTTTGCTGAAAATCTGGGACCGAGTCCGGGTCAGTGTCATCACTTTTTCAATCTGATCCTGTCTGGCATCTCCGGACAGTTCTTCATCTTTTAGAAATTCAGAACATTTTTTGATTTCATCATCCAGATAGAAAGTTTTGAATCTCAAAATCACATCAAAGATTTCTTTTGAAATATTGTTTTCCTTTGGTTTGATAAAGATATTGAGTTTGTCTTTCCAGTTGGGACTCAGACTGTATTTTTCAAACATCGCCTCAGAAGCAATTTCAGTTTTTTGGGCATCAAACATTTTTACAAAAAAATCGCCGGTTCTCAATTCTTCGGCTTCAAAACCGAGTTTGACATCTTCGAGTATATTTTTGTACAATTCATTTTGAAAATCCAAATCATTCACATCAAACTGATTGATAATTTCTTCAATCACAGTCGTCTGATATGCATTTCCTTCCGCATCGCTGAGATCGACCACCAGATCGCCGTACTGCATGATCAATCGGATCAGATCTGCTTCGACCACTTCCCTCGGATTGATTTCAATCTTTTCGGTTTTGACCACTTCCATCGGCCGGGTTTCGGTCTCTGCTTTTTTCCGGTCAACAAATTCTTTTCGTCTGCGCTGAAGACTCTGTGCCAGTTCTTTAAAAAGAACTTCTTCCCTCACCTCCAGAAGTTTGGAAGCTTCCTGAACATAAAGTTCGCGCTGTACAATATTCGGAATCAACGAAATACTGTTGATGATATCTCTCACCAATTCTGCTTTTTTGACCGGATCGTCCTTTGCATCTTCAAGCAGCACATTGGCTTTGAAACGAATAAAATCGGTTGAATTTTCTTTGATGTATTCTTCGATTTCTTCAGAAGAATGTTTTTGTGCAAACGAATCCGGATCTTCACCGTTCGGAAACAGCAGCACCTTTACATTGAGTTCCTGTTCGAGGATCAGATCGATTCCTCTGAACGAAGCATTGATCCCGGCTGCATCACCATCATAAAGTATGGTCACATTGGGTGTCAGCCTTTTGATCAGTCTGATCTGATCGACCGTCAGTGCGGTACCCGAGCTGGCTACCACATTTTCGATTCCCGCCTGATGAAGCGAAATCACATCCATATAACCTTCGACCAGCAGACATTCGTTTTGTTTCAGTATTGCCTGTTTTGACTGAAAGATGCCGTACAGGATTTTGCTTTTGTGATAAATTTCAGATTCGGGCGAATTCAGATATTTGGCAGCTTTCACATCATTTCTGAGTATCCTGCCGCCAAAACCGAGCGGACGGCCCGAAAAACTGTGAATCGGAAAAATCACTCTTTCCCTGAAACGGTCATAACCTGTGGTTTCACCTTCTCTGTAGATCGACAGACCCGAAGCTTCGAGCAGCGATTTTCCGTAACCTTTTTTTTCGGCCGCTTCTGTAAATGCAGTCCGTTTGGCGGGTGAATAGCCGAGTTCGAATTTCTCAATCGTACTTTGGTTGAATCCTCTTTCTTTGAAATAGGCAAGACCGATATTTTTTCCTTCTTCGGTTTCGTGAAGCTGTTCCTCAAAATATTTTTTTGCAAATTCGGTGATGATGTACAGACTTTCTCTGAGTTTCATCTCCTCTTTCTGCTCGTCTGTCTGTTCGCCGTCTTCCTGAATTTCGATGCCGTAACGTTTTGCCAGCCACCGAAGCGCTTCGGGATAGCTGAACTGTTCGTGCTCCATCAGAAAGGTAACCGCATTTCCGCCTTTGCCCGAAGAAAAATCTTTCCAGATCTGTTTGGCAGGCGACACCATAAATGAAGGTGTCTTCTCGTCAGTAAAAGGTGACAATCCTTTCAGATTGCTGCCTGATCTTTTCAGACTGACGAAATCACCGATCACCTCTTCCACCCTGGCGGCGGAAAAAATTGCATCTATGGTCTGGCGTGAAATCATTTGGTAAAAATACGATTATTTAAAAATTCAACTCAGCAAAGTCAATGGGATTTGTTTATTTGATTTGAGAATTATTTTTTTAAACCTAAAGATTTATTTTGTTGTGTGAAGATTGAATTGAAGGTCGAAAATATTCCTATTTAATCTAAGATCAAAGGCTTCCTATGCTGTCCGATAATAGCCCTGTTCTCAGCTCCGGTTCCATTTATTATTATATGTCCTTTTGACAGATCAATTTCTTCAATGGTTTTTTGACCATTGATTTCCACTGTTATCTTTATAAGTTTATTGGTTAATTTTAATTCCTTTTGATCGATAATTTCCGAATTATTATATATCGTAAACAATCCGTCTCTTGAATACAGTACATAAACAGGTGTAATACTTAAAATCTGATCAGAGACCAATTCTAAATCTTTAAAAATCTCAAAATCATTTATATAAAGAGATACTCTGTCATATTTAAAACAACAGGTAAATGAAATTGACAGATTTTTCTTTTTTGAAATAATCTGATTATTTACACAAGCTGCCGTGACAATTAGCAATAATAAGACTGTTATCAATTTTCTCATTTTCTTAAACTTCTTTTTTCTTTTTAAATTAATTCGTCAGCCTCCCGCCCCAAAATTATATCTCAAAAATTAAATTCAAATTTAAACTTTTCTTGTAGAGACGAACGGCCGTTCGTCTCTACAGCATTAGAATTACAAAATCAATTCATCCAAAACCATTTCATTATTCATGATTTGAATTGTGTTTTTTTCATTTGAAATTTTCACATCCAAATTTTCAAATTCAACTTCATTATCAAATTCATACACAACATTCATATCTATTTTATCATCCTTTATTTTTAATACATGCATATAATAAGTTGTGCAGTTAAAACCATTACAGAAAGGATTTTCACCTCTGATAATTATCACTGAAAAATTTTCAAAAACATAACTTTTGGAAACCAGGATATTAGGAGACTTATAATCAGGAAACAAAGAATACTCATATCTTTTCCCGTCATTATGAAAATTCTTTGGCATCGAATATTTATTGCCTTCAAATAAAAAATAAGATTCAATTACAGAATCATTTTTTTCTTTATTCAGGATGACATTGTAATAAAGTTCAGCCGGAAAGTCAATTTTGATTTTACTCTTCAATTGGATGACAGCATCATTTCTTTCATCAGAAAATTTAAAATCCTGGTGACTGATTTCAGAATTATGATCATTACATGAAATCATAAAAACCAAAATTAAAACTATACCAAAAAGATTTGTGAGTCCTTTCATCTCTTCTTCCTTTTGTTAAGACGGGCCGTTCGTCTTTACAGCCATAAAATCCCGAATACAATATTAACCAAAAAAAAATTAAAGCCACCACTCAAAAAATCGTATCTTGCAGTTCTCTATTACTAAAAAAACAACTGCCGATTATGAAAGAAATCGTTTCAAAAAAACTGGCTGATTCTGCATTCAGCCGTTTCAACTTCAATCACAAACACATCCACACCGTTCAGGAGGGAATCAGACGGAATCGCGCGGGCGAAGCAAGTCTGTATGAAATCCAGAGCAATCCGGATATTTTGAGAAAAAGGCTGGCAAGAGAACATCTGCCGCCCGAAATGGCGCTGGAAAGAATCAACGGCGTACCGAATTTTCAGGATATACTGGTACTGAAAAAGATTTTCAAACTCGCAGACTGTGTCGGACGGATCGTAATCGGCGGACAAACCGGAAATTCAGGATATGCCACAGGATTTCAGATTGCGCCCGGCATCGTGATTACCAATCATCATGTGTTTCCGGATGCAAAAACTGCAAAACAGTCATTTATTCAGTTTGATTACGAACTGAACGAAAGATATGAACCGCTTACACCCAAAACCTTCAGTTTTAAACCCGAGAAATTTTTTATGACTTCTCCGTTTGATAAAAAGGCGGATGATCCGTTCAGCGGCCTTGATTTTACGATTGTCGCCATCAATGAGGTTTCAAACGAAGGTACCCCGGTCACTGAAATCCCAAATGCAATATTGGACGAAAATCTTGGAAAAATCGTTGAAGGCGAACACTGTGTTGTGATTCAGCATCCGAAAGGAGATTACAAAAAAATCGTTTTAAGAGACATCCGTATGCTGACGCTGTCTGATGATTTTCTGATTTATGAGTCTGACACACTGCCCGGTTCGTCGGGTGCGATGGTGGTCGGTTTGGGAACCGGCGAAGTGGTTGCGCTTCATCACAGCGGCGTGCCCAAAAAGGACGATCATGGAAACTGGCTGAGAAAAGACGGCGGAATCGTCAGAGCGGGCGATCGGGATGAGGACATCGACTGGATCGGAAACGAAGGAATCCGGGTGAGCAGCATACTGAAGGCGATCAGAGGAATTGAGGTTCCAAATAAAATGCAAGCAGTCAAAAAACAACTGTTGGAAGAATGTACCGCAGAAAACAAATCGCAGCCCTCACTGCCGACCAGCGATCCGCTGATCGATATACCCGATTCTGATCCGATGCCGATACAGGACATTGACGAACCAGAAATACCGGTAACAGATCCGATTTCAGATCCGCAGATTTCGACTCCAACCGATACGACTTCAGGAAAGCAGCATCAGTTTTTTGAAATTCAGTTTTCTGATATTGAAAATCTTCAGACCGACTGGATCATGAATCATCGTCAGATTTATCCCGGCATACTGACCAACGAAGCAGTATTTCCGCTTTCGACCGTTCCCGAAGAAAAAAGATATTTTTACATCAGTCTGATGACTTCAAAAAATCCGTGGGACATTGCGGAAGAACTCGAAGCTTTGCCGCAGATCGATACCGCAACTCCCGATCTTCCTGCCGATACGGATGTTCAGCGTGAATATGTCAGAAGCGACGAAGATACGGTTGAAACGACTGAAAGCGTGAAAAACCGTTTTGCAAAATGGAACGAGCCCGAATTTATAGATCATTGGAAAACTTCTTATTTTACAAAAGATCTGATTTCAAAAAAAGACTGGGATGCTTTGCGTGCATGGAACAGAAAGGCAGTGAATATGCCAAAAAAACTGAGTGAACTCAAAGACTGGTCAATCATCAGCAGTAATCTTTCAAAACTGAAACTGGTTCAGCTCGATACCGGTTATACCGATTTGTCAAAAGTCGAAAACGGATACAATCTGAATGAGGACATGGATTTTATCGACAATGACAACAACGCATCAGATGCCATGGATGACGGACTTCTCAAATATCCGGGACACGGCACCAGAACTGCGAGTATCGTAATCGGGAACACCCGTTCAAATTTTGACCAGAACGGAAATTACGGTTTACTTTTCAATGACAGCGGTTTGAGATTCAGAATGATTCCCTACCGGATTTCGCAATCGGTAGTGCTGATCGGACGCGGGAAAAATCTGGTCGATTCGATCAATCACGCTGCCTATACCAATGCGGACGTGGTGACGATGAGCATGGGAAGTTATCCGAGACCGATGCTTTACGAAGTTGCAAAATCGGTTTATGACCGCGGTCTGATCTGGGTTTGTGCAGCCGGAAACGAAGTTGAAATGGTGGTTGCGCCCGCGCTCTATCCGGGGACGGTTGCTGTGGCAGCCTTCAATCCGAACCGAAAACCTTGGAAAGGCAGCAGTTACGGAACCACAGTGGATGTGTCCGCGCCGGGTGAAGATGTATATGTTCCGTTTGAAAATAAAGATTTGCAAGAAATTATGGCTTACGGAAGCGGAACAAGTTATGCGACACCGCATGTTGCAGCAGCGGCCATACTGTGGAAAGCAAAACATCTGGACAAACTGTCAAAATACAATCAGCCCTGGCAGGTGGTCGAGGCTTTCAGACATTGTTTGAGGGTTTCGGCTTCAAAAAACAAACCTTCCAATTGGGATACAAAAAATTACGGCAGCGGTCTGTTGGATATTCAGCTGTTGCTTGCCGAACCGCTTCCTGCTGCATCTGTTCTAAGATATGCCTATTCTGACAGCAAAGGAAAACCAAGCTGGGATTTGGGCATACGCGAAGGCGTCCATTATCTGTGGCAGGTGATTGTGAAAAAGATCAAACCCGGTCCCGAAAGTTTTGTAACCGAATCAGAACTCACACCCAGAGCACAGGCTGCACTTGAAGCTCTGGCGAACAAATCAGCAAAATCTGTGTTTGAAAGTACCGCTGATCCGAAACAGGACGGCGCCAATCCGATACTGAAGATGTATTTTGAAAGTTATCAGTAAAAAATTCAGCCATTCACTCAAAATCTAAAAAAATGACCGATTATTTTGATTTGCATTTTCATCCGACCTTTAAGAAATTCATTACCAATTATGAACCGGCTTTTCCGACCCAAAGAAATGCGGAAGAATTGGAGGAAAAAATTAATCTGAAAAACAAGATTGCAGAAAAAGTCGATGACTGGTTTTTGCACATCCTTCAAAGTCAGTCGGCGGTTGGTGACTGCATCAGCAGCGGTGTACAGATCGGGAATGCGGCACTTGCCAATCTCGAATACGGTTTTGCAAACAGCCGGGGTTTTCTGGCTTCAATCCTCAAAAGCAGCTTTACAAAACCAATGGATCAGAAATATTTTGAACTGGTCGAGAGAGGTGAAATTTCGTATTACCGGATGATGCTCAAGGAACTGGATCTGTACCGTCAGATTTCAAAAGGAGACAATCGGGTGGAAATGATTTGCAGAAAATTGCACAAAAATCTGGATTCACTGTCAAAAAATTCAAAACTGAAACTTTTGATTTCGTTGGAAGGCGGTCATAATCTTTCAAGACTCAAAGTCGGACAGACGCTGGTTCATGATTCGATGGCTCAGTATGCCGCTTATGACCAGAAAGATTCATTTGTAAAAAGCATGAACCGCGGACCCAAAATTGGGATCAATCCGGCCGAGAGTTTTAAGGATTTTATGCAGCTACTGTGGGACAACGATATGGATATGATGTATATGACCATCACCCATCTGACCCATATTGCGGAACAAAATCTGGCGACCCATGCCTTCGGGCTGAAGATGCTGCAGCATTCCGCATTTTATCCGACCGGAAACGGAATCAGCCGTATGGGGTATGAACTGATCAAAGCTTTTTCTGATCTCAAACTTACCGACAATGAAGGAAAATCTGTGAAAGCACCGGTGCTTGCGGATATCAAACATCTTGGTTTAAAATCGAGGATGGATCTGTATGCATTCAGAAAATCAAACAACATCAAAGATCCGCTGGTGGCTTCACACATGGGTGTTACCGGATATTCGGTCAACGAATGGAAGGAAGCGATAATCACAGATAAATCAAAGGTTTTCAGCACAGGCGGCGTCAAATCGGTTGAAGTCAGAACCGAAAGAAAATCCTGCGGAAAATGGGGCTCGTTTATCAACAACCAATTCAGTTTCAATCCGTGGTCGATCAATCTGATGGATGAGGACATCGTTGAAGTCATCAACAGCAACGGTCTGATCGGTGTCAATCTGGATGTACGCATCATCGGCTTTCAGTCAAAAATCGGATTGAGTTCTTCTGACACCAGCGAGTTTTTGTCCACTTCAGATTTTCAGACACATTTCCCGAATATCAGGCTTCAGAATCTGGAAGAAGGAAGATTTGAAATGATGCAGGAACAATTGGAAAGCTGGACCGTTCCAACCAAAGAGGAAAGACATCCGCTTTGTCTGTGTTTCAATATTATTCATATCGTAAATGTGGCGATGCTGAAATCAAAAAATTCAACTGATCCTTGGAACCATATCTGTATCGGTTCTGACTATGACGGAATGATCGAACCAATGAAAATCTGTTACAATGTGACCGGAATAGACGATCTGGAATACAATCTGCTCAAATGGCTGCCGATTGCTGCAAAAGCTTATTACGAAGAAAACGGAGGTGTCGAATCGATTCAGCACGAACTCACCGATCTGAACAAACTGAAATCAAAAGTCAGAAAAATCATGTTTGAAAACGGAAAACGTTTTGTCAACAACTGGCTGGCCGGAAAAGCCGGAGCGGTTTAAACAGCGGGCTGCTGACCAAAAAGAAGCCAGAGCAGCAGAAAAACCGGAATCAGATAGACAACGATGGTCTGAGCGCCCGCATAATCCTTTGCCAGACGCTGACCGGTAAACAGACTGCCCAGAGTGACCACAGACAAAATCGCTGCTGTTTTTGCCAGACTGATATCACCGTTTACAAAAATAATCACAGCTGAAATCAATGAAAGCGAGCCCGAAACCAGTTCGAGTATCAGCACGATAAAAAGATTGGTTTTCACCAGACTTTTGAAGGGTGATTTCTCAAAATGTTGAGAATGAAATTCAAGATTTCCTTTCCAATCGGTTATTTTATCGATGCCCGACTGCAGAAAAGCGACTGCGAGCATCAGCAGTATAAATATTTCGGCCAGGTGTTCCATAGTTTGATGTTTTGGGATTCAAATTTAATTGATATTAATGAGAAATGTTAATTTAAAAAAAAAGACGTGAGACATGAGACAAATAGACATGAGACTTTTAAAATTAGAGATTAGAAATTAGAAGTTAGAATTTAGAAGATTTTTTTCATTGATCAAAACTAATTCCACACAGATGACACTGATTTGCACAGATGAATCATTAATAAAACAATTCAATTTTGATTGTATATTGCATCGATGAAAATATTTGCTGAAACAGAACGATTGATTTTAAGGGAAATCCTTCCGTCCGATGCGGACAAAATGTTTGAGCTGGATTCTGATCCGGAGGTTCACAGATTTCTTGGAAATGATCCGGTGAAAAACATCAATCAAATTACAGATGCAATTCAATTTATCAGACAGCAGTATATCGACAACGGGATCGGCCGCTGGGCAATTGTCAGCAAATCAACAGATGAATTTATCGGCTGGGCAGGATTGAAATTTGTGACCGAATTGACCAATCATCACAAAGATTATTATGATCTCGGCTATCGGCTGATCAGAAAACACTGGGGAAACGGATATGCCACAGAGGCTGCCGTCGCTTCACTCAAATATGCATTTGAAAAAATCGGTACAGTAGAAGTGTTTGCAATGGCGGAAACTGAAAATATCAATTCGATAAATATTCTGAAAAAATCAGGTTTCAGATGGATTGAAAAATTTGATTTGGACGGAATCGAACATCTTTGGTTTCAGATTAAAAAAACTGATTTTGAAAATCAAAGTGAGGAAAAATGACAATGAATGATTAAATTTAAATCCGAAAAAAAATCATCAATATGAAATACGGTCTGTTTTTAATCATTTCTATGGTAATCAGTACGACTTTTGGTCAAACAGAAAATCAGTCAAATCCGAATTATGACAAAGCGCTTGCCGAAAAGCTGGGTGCTGACGACTACGGAATGAAAAGCTTATTTCTGGTCATACTCACTTCGGGTGACAACAAAACAGATGATAAATCGCTGATCGGTGAGAGTTTCAGAGGTCATCTTGAAAATATAAACAGACTGGTTGAGGAGGGCAAAATCATCGTCGCCGGACCGCTCGGAAAAAATGACAACAATTACAGAGGAATCTTTATTCTGGACAAAATCGGGTCAATTGAAGAAGCTGAAGAACTGCTGAAAACCGATCCGGCCATAAAAAACAGACTGCTCGATTATGAAATTTACAATTGGTACGGTTCGGCTGCGCTGTCAGAATATCTGCCGGCTTCAGATAAAATCTGGAAATTGAAACCCTGACAAAAAATTAAAAAATGAAAACAGACAATTCGAGAGTTTACAAAATGTCCTTTGCTTCGGTCTATCCGCACTATATCTCAAAGGCCGAAAAAAAAGGACGTTCAAAAGAAGAAGTGGATGAAATCATCTGCTGGCTGACCGGATACAGCAGCGAACAGCTTCAAAAAATCATTGATGACAAAACCGATTTTGAAAGCTTTTTTTCAAATGCACCACAAATCAATCCGAATGCTGCAAAAATCACGGGTGTGATCTGCGGTTATCGAATTGAGGAAATTGAAGAAGAACGGATGCGTCAGATTCGTTATCTTGACAAAATGATTGACGAACTGGCAAAAGGAAGACCGATGGAAAAGATTTTAAGAAAATAAAAAAAAACCGGACATGGCCGAAATCAAAACAAAGCAGACAGATGCTGATGTGCACGAATTCATCAGCTCGTTTGCAGACACAGAACAGAAAAAGAAAGACAGTTTTGAGTTGCTCAAAATGATGCAGGATTTCACCGGATATGAACCGAAAATGTGGGGTGCTTCGATCATCGGATTTGGGAAATACCATTACAAATCCGAGAGAAGCAGACAGGAAGGAGACTGGCCGCTGGTTGGATTTTCGCCCCGAAAAACCGCGCTGACGCTCTATGTCAACTCGGGTTGTGAAGATCAGAAAGATCAGCAGGAACTGCTTGATAATCTCGGAAAATTTAAAATGGGAAAATCATGTATTTATGTCAAAAAGCTTTCGGACATCGATCAGGAAGTTCTCAAGAAAATTATGAAATCTACGATTGATTTTTTGGAAAACAAATATGGGAAGGTTTAAACTCAATCCGGGTTTTAGGCTTTTTAAAGTTAGAGGTTAGAAATCAGAAATTAGAAATTAGAAGTTAGATTTTTTCATTGGTCAAATTTAATTTCTCACAGATGACACAGATTTTCACAGATGAAGCTGTAAATATTATATCTGATTCTGCCCATAAATTATCAGATTTTCAGGTTTTACTTCGTACAGTTCGCTTCGCTTGTGTCAGGTTCCAAGTTAGAAATTAGAATTTAGAAGATATGACAGAAAAATCACCCTGCATCCGGCATCAGGCATCCTACACCCAGCGCTCCACATCCAACAAGACTCTACTTCTTGCCTTTCTTTCTCTGCTCCTGGAGTTTCTGCTGTTCCTGTGCCTGAGTCATCAGTTCCTGCATTTTTTTGCTCCATTTGCTCTGTTTTTTTGGTTTTGCCTTGTTTTCCTGAATCTTGGCGTGAATCTTTTCATCGTTGATCAGCACATTTTTGATC
The DNA here is from genome assembly GCA_019455045.1 of Flavobacteriia bacterium. Lineage (GTDB taxonomy): Bacteria > Bacteroidota > Bacteroidia > Flavobacteriales > Weeksellaceae > Moheibacter. The sequence continues at coordinate 27,228 of JACFND010000011.1, read as the reverse complement.
ACCAAAACGATTCCGATGTTGATCACGTTCGAAACCAGATAGTACCAAGACAGACCCGAAGCATAATTGTTCAGGAACACAAAGAAGAAGATCGGCATCAGATACATCATGTATTTCATCATCCGCATATCTGGCATTCCCTCCTGTGGCGGCTGATTGAAACTGTCCATCGAACCAGAAATTTTGAAATAAATCACCATCGCGATGATGTATGCCAATGCAAAAATACTGAGGTGTCCGTTCATAAACGGTATCCAGTCGGGAAGCAGAACCGCAGAATCATAAGCGGTCAGGTCGTCTGCCCAAAGGAATGACTGTCCGCGAAGATTGATGACGTTCGGGAAAAATCTGAACAACGCATAGAAAATCGGCAGCTGTATCAGTGCCGGCAAACAGCCCGAAAGCGGATTGGCGCCTGCTTTTCGGTACAGTTCCATGGTTGCCTGCTGTCTTTTGACCGCATTTTCTTTTCCTTTAAATTTTTCATTGATTTCATTGATCTCCGGTCTGAGCACACGCATCATCGCACTCTGTCTGTACTGTTTGTACATGATGGGCGAAAGCACCAGTTTCACGACGATGGTCATCAAAAAGATCACCCAACCGTAAGTCATTCCCATTTTTGCAAGCCAGCTGAAGATGACCAGGAAGAAATGACGGTTGATCCAGCCGAGCAGTGACCATCCAAAAGGGATGATTTCATCAAAATCTTTTCCTTTGTATTGGGATTCGGTCAGAATTTTATAATCAAGCGGAACAAAATCCCACTGCATTTTGTAATTCAGTTCGCTGCCCGCAATCGGAAGTACGGATGTGAAATGATAATCGCGGCTGTGAAGCGAATCCACCTTTTCGTCTATCTGTTCGGAACCGCCGACCGGATTTGGAAAACCTTCGTCAAATGACAGAATCGATGAGAAAAACTGCTGTTTGAATGCAATCCAGTCAATGCTTTTGTCTTCATTCCATTTGTCTGAACCAAAAAGTTCATACTCGACTTTGTCGGTTCCCTTGAAACGATAATAAGTCTGTGACCAGTAGCCTTCCTGCTGTTTTCCTTTTTCAATGCTTCCGGCTTTGAATTTCCAGTTCAGTTTCAGATCCTTGCTGTTGGTCAGCTCGTGAATACCCGAAGATTTGATTTCAAAACCGACGGTATAATCATTTCCGACGGTATACACATAATCAAGTCTTCCGCCGCCGCTGACCGGTGCAGTCATCGTCACCACAGTAACAGAATCGTGTTTTTGGACAGTCGGTGCAAAAGAAAGTTCGGATGTATTGATTGCCTTCCCGTCTTTTCCGCTCAATTCGAGATTGAACTGATTGTTTCCTTCATTGATCAGAAAAAGCGGTTTTTTGTTGTCTTTTGATTCTTTTGAATAAGCGGTATATCCTTTCAGTTCGAGTTCTGAAATATAACCTCCTTTTCCCGAAAATTTAAGATTGAATTTCGGACTTTCGATCTGATAATCTTCTGCTTTTGCAACCGTGAATGTTGAATCAGTCGGACTTTGAACGCTTTGTTCCTGCTGAACCTGCGCCAAATCCTTTTTGCCGTCATCAGATTTTTTGGCATCGATCTGCTCCTGTTTCTGATTTTCCTGCAGCTCTTCCTCGCTCGGTTTGTTTATGTAGAAGTACCCCAGCAATAGGGCTCCCATCAGCAGCATTGCGATAAAAGTATTGTTATCAGCCTTTTTTTCCTGTTGCATGAATTTTCTTGTTTTGTTTTTGATTTAATGCAGCCTCAACAAAGCTGACAAAGAGCGGATGCGGACTGACCACGGTGCTTCTGTATTCGGGATGAAACTGTACGCCCAGATAGAACGGCTGTTCTTTGTATTCCATGATTTCAACCAGACCGGTATCCGGATTTTTTCCGACCGCTTCAAAATTATTTTTTTCAAAATCGTCCAGATAATCGTTGTTGAATTCATAACGGTGTCTGTGACGTTCCTGAATGGTTTCTTTTTTATAAATTTCAAATGCTTTTGAATCTTTTTTGATCTGGCATTTCCAATTGCCCAGTCTCATCGTACCTCCTTTGCTGGTGATATTTTTCTGAGCTTCCATCAGATTGATGACCGGATTTGTGGTGTGACTGTTGATTTCAAGCGTATCCGCATCTTTCAGGCCGAGCACGTTTCTTGCAAATTCAATCACCATGATCTGCATGCCCAGACAGATTCCAAAAGTCGGAATCTTATTTCTTCTTACATAATTGGCTGCCGTAATCTTTCCGTCGATTCCTCTGTCGCCAAAACCGGGGGCAATCAGTATTCCGTCCACACCGCTCAGCATCGAATCCACATTTTCGGGGGTGATATCACCCGAATAAACCCATCTGATTTTCACACCTGTATCTGTCGATGCACCTGCGTGAACCAATGCTTCTGCAATTGATTTGTAGGAATCCTGAAGCGACACATATTTTCCGACCAAAGCAATTTCAATCTGATGAGCCGGATTTTTAAATTTATCCACAAAATTGATCCAGCTGTCGAGTTCGGGTGCTTTGTCGTATGGCAAATCGAGTGTTCTCAATACCACTTCGTCAAATTTCTGATCGTGCAGCAGCAGCGGAACTTCATAGATCGAATCAGCGTCGATGCTTTCGATTACATTTCCTTTTTTCACATTGCAGAACAATGCCAGTTTTTCTTTCACATCTTTTGGCAGATGATATTCGGTACGGGTCACCAGCACATCTGCACGGATACCGCTTTCCATCAGCGAACGAACAGAATGCTGAGTCGGTTTTGTCTTCAGCTCACCGCTTGCCGCCAGATACGGAATCAGTGTCAGGTGGATCACCATCGAATTTTTTTCACCCAGATCCCAGGTCATCTGTCTGACGCTTTCTATAAACGGCAGCGACTCTATATCGCCGACCGTACCGCCGATTTCAGTGATCACGATATCAAATTCACCGCTGTTGCCAAGCAGTTTGATTCTTCTTTTGATTTCGTTTGTGATGTGCGGAATGATCTGAACCGTTTTGCCCAGATAGTCTCCCCTTCTCTCTTTTTCGATCACCGTCTGATAGATTCTTCCGGTGGTCACACTGTTGCCCTGAGAAGTCGGATGATTCAGAAACCTTTCGTAGTGCCCCAGGTCCAAATCAGTCTCGGCGCCGTCCTCGGTCACATAGCATTCGCCGTGTTCGTACGGATTGAGCGTACCGGGATCCACATTCAGATAGGGATCAAGTTTTTGGATGGTTACTGAATAGCCTCTTGACTGCAGCAGCATGCCGAGCGAAGAAGCGACGATTCCTTTTCCCAGCGATGAAGTAACGCCGCCGGTGACAAAAATGTATTTAACTGAGTCGGGTTCCATTGATCAAAATTCAATGGGTGCAAAATTACAACAAATTATTGAGTCAGGCCTTTTAGAAATCGTTTGTCTGAGATATTTTTTTAAACAGCGGTTTATAAAATTCTGTATCAGGATTCAGCAGAAGGTTTAGCTGACAAAAGGGCACAAAAAAAGGCAAGCTGACTACATCACACCGCTACGACCGGATACCCTTGCTGTGTTCCCACCCTGGGGGATTGACCGGGAGCTGGTTGTGTAGGACTTGCCCGCTGCAAAGGTAAGATAAATTTACAGTCCGCAAAAATTTATTGGCCTGAACCGAATGAGATTTGTCATTCCCGGATTTTGATACAGAGAACCGTAGCTTTTTCTAAGTTAATTTAGACTAAAATTTTATTGTGCCTTCAGACCTGACTGATGAAATAAATCAAGCCGAAAAAACAATTTTCTTAACATATTTTTTGTATTTTCGTTGTGCAAAGAGATTTTTGATTTTGGATTGTAAATCGATTGTATTCAGACAGCTGCCCGATTTCTTGAATTTGTTTTCTGATTGAATTTTGGTTTAAATTAAAAAAAATAAAGCAATCGGATTTTGAGATTGAATTGATTTTATCATTGAATTAAAAACAAATTAAAAAAACAGATATGAACGAATTACATTTGCATTTGGCGGTAAGTCATCTCCCGATTGTTTTCCCGATAGTGGGCGTGATTGTGATGATTACCGGACTGATCATCAAATCAGAGGCTGTCAAAAGGACGGCTTATTTGATTTTTATACTGGGCGCACTGGCTGCATTTGCAGGAATTGTGACAGGAGAAGGCGCTGAGCACGGAATGGAAGAAATCAGCGCAGCTGCTGAGAGTTTTATCGAACACCACGAAGATACGGCCAAATTATTTCTGACTTTGTCCGCCATATTGGGCGTTATTTCGATTATCGGTGTCTGGGCAAGTTATAAGAAAAAAAGCTTTTCGGGCGGATGGGCAATCGGCACACTGATTTTTGCGCTTGTGGTTTTATTCTTTGCAAAAAACACAGGCACAACCGGCGGTGAAATCAGACATACCGAAATCAGAAGCGGAAACAGCGCAGCGAATGTAAATATCGACGCTGTGGAAAATCAGACTTCCGATTCGGACAATGATAACGATTGATATAATTTTTTCTGATTATTGAATCATACGAAAAGCTGATTCTGTTTTTAACGGAATCGGCTTTTTTTATTTAATGTAACTTATTCGTCATACATTTTTACAATCTTTGACGGCTCTGAAAATTAAATTCAGTTTAAATGGAAATTTTCATCGTTTCAATCGTTGCTTTTTTTGTTGCCATCCTCACCTTCTTCTCAGGTTTTGGACTGGGCACCCTGCTCACACCGGTTTTTATGATTTTCTTTCCGACCGAACTCGCCATTGCACTGACCGGCTTTGTCCATTTTTTCAACAATATCTTCAAACTGTTTCTGGTCGGAAGACATGCCGACAAAAGCGTATTGATCCGTTTTGGGATACCGGCCGTCATCGGCGCATTGATCGGTGCTTATTTATTGCTGAATATTCCTGATTCAAAACCACTTTTTGTCTATGAATTAGCCGGAAGGACCTTTGAGGTATATCCGGTCAAGTTTATCATTTCGATTTTGCTGATCGTGTTTGCAAGCCTGGATTTGATTCCATATTTCAATCAAATTCAGTTTGGAAAGGACAAATTGCCGGTCGGCGGTTTTTTAAGCGGCTTTTTCGGCGGATTGTCAGGCAATCAGGGTGCATTGAGAAGTGCATTTCTGATCAAAGCCGGACTGTCAAAAGAAGCCTTTATCGGCACTGCGGTTGTGGTTTCCACCTTTGTTGACTTTACACGGCTGGGCGTTTATTCCACCGAGCTTGTCAACACCGATTTGAGCGGCACGCTGCCACTTGTCATTTCTGCCACACTGGCCGGAATTGCGGGTTCTTATTTGGGAAATAAATTATTGAAAAAAATCACACTTCGTTCATTGCAAATCATCGTTGCCGTCATGCTGATTATACTTTCGGTGGCCTTGGGGGCCGGATGGATTTAACAATAAATCAAACTGATAAAATCGTCAAAAACAGACAAACTAATTCATTTAAATTTTTAAAGGCACTCATCCGGCAGATAAAAATCAACTTTTCAATTTCCATAATTCGTATAACTTTGCGCTTATGTTGAAACACCTTCTTGCTGCCATCATTTCGGGGCTGCTGCTTGCGCTGGGCTGGCCGTCACACGGCTTTCCGCTGTTGTTGTTTTTTGGATTTGCTCCGCTGCTGTTGATGGAACACCGGATTTCGGAGAATCAAAAAATCAGAAAAAAAGGAAGAAAAATCTTTTGGCTTTCGTTTTTGGCCTTTGGCATCTGGAACGGCATCAGCATTTGGTGGCTGCACAATGCGCAGGAAACAAATGCGGCAGGAGAACTTCATGATTCGTGGATTTCATTCGGTTTTCCAATGCTGTTCAATGCCACACTGATGAGTCTTGTTTTTCTGATTTTTCATAAAGTTAAATCAAGAACTTCAGTCTGTGTCGGTCTGACATTTCTGGCTGCAATCTGGATGTCATTTGAAAAACTTCATCTGTGGTGGCAGATGACCTGGCCGTGGTTCAATCTGGGCAACGGTTTTGCAAATTATCCGAAATGGATTCAATGGTACGAATACACAGGAACTTTTGGCGGCACACTTTGGATACTCGGCGGAAATCTGATCATGTTCTGGCTGCTGAATCAAAGGATTGAATCAAAGAAATCAAAATACAGCAAACAATTTGCACTGTTTGCATTACTTTGGATCGGTATTCCGATCGGAATTTCGTTTTTGATTTTTAACAATTACAAAGAAAAAGGTGATCCGATCACAGCCATCGCGCTCCAGCCGAAACTCGATCCTTATACCGAAAAATACAGCACCGATTCGTTTGACATTGTGGACGATCTGATCGTACTCGCCAGACAGCGGATGACACCCGAAGTCGATTTTGTGGTGGCACCCGAAACTGCTTTTCCGGGTTCCGGTCCGGGTCTGAATGTTGACCGTTTGCAAAAAGATCTGCTGGTTCAGAACATTCAGAGAGGATTTGCGGAATTTCCCGAACTTTCATTTGTGTCGGGTGTTGAACTGATGCGATTTTATCCGTACGAAAAACTGGCTACCGAAACTTCCACCCGCTGGGGAAATTCTGATACCTGGTACGATGTGATGAATGCCGGTATTCAAATCAACAAAAGAGACAGCATACAGTATTATTACAAATCAAAACTGGTGGCAGGCGTTGAGCATTTTCCGTATATGACGGTGCTCAAACCGGTGCTTGGCGATCTGATGCTCAATTTTGGCGGAACGGTGAGAACCCATCTGACCCAAAAGGAAAGATCTGTTTTTGCAAATTCTTTCAATCCGGCAAAGGTGGCGCCCATCATCTGTTATGAATCGGTTTACGGCGAATTCACCACAGATTATGTAAAGAAAGGTGCGAATGTTCTCTTTATTATGACCAATGACTCCTGGTGGGGCGATTCTGACGGTCATGTTCAGCTGTTTCAGTACGGAAATCTGAGAGCGATTGAAACCCGAAGAGATATCGTCCGATCTGCAAATTCGGGGATTTCGGCATTTATCAATCAGAGAGGTGAAGTTGTGTCTTCGCTTCCTTATGATACCAAGGGTGCGCTGATCGGCAGAGCGTATTTGAATAACGATCTGACCTTTTATACAAAACACGGTGATTATCTGGCAAGACTTGGGATTATTGCAATGGTTATTCTGTTGATTTACAGTATCGTTAAACCCAAATTAAAACCCAAAGAAAAGAAAAAGGAAATTTAAGATTAAAAGTTTTGCTTTTCTGAATTATAAATTCCTATCTTTGCAGTCCGAAAAAAATTAGGAGCAAATGTCAAGAATTTGTCAAATCACCGGAAAGAAAAGAATGGTGGGAAACAATGTTTCTCATGCGAACAATAAGAACAAGCGTACTTTTGAAGTAAATCTGTTCAAGAAGAGATTTTTTATGCCCGATACCGGCGAGTGGATCACATTGAATGTATCTACCCGAGGACTTAAAACCATCAACAAACTTGGTATTGAGGAAGCGGTAAGAAGAGGACGTAAAAACGGATTAATCGATTAATTGTATTCATCATGGCAAAGAAAGGAGTAAACAGAGTACAGGTAATTTTGGAGTGTACCGAACACAAAGAGAGCGGTATGCCGGGTATGTCAAGATACATCACCACCAAAAACAAAAAGAATACACCCGACAGAATCGAGTTGAAGAAATACAATCCGGTTTTGAAGAGATACACAATTCACAAAGAAATCAAATAAAAATAGGAAACCATGGCAAAGAAAACCGTAGCAACCCTGCAGACAGGTTCAAAAAAGATGACCAAAGTGATCAAAATGGTAAAATCGCCAAAAACAGGTGCCTACTATTTTGAAGAAAAGGTTGTGAGCGCTGATCACGTGAAAGACGAATTCAAATAATCAGCATCAAAATACAATATACAAGGTCGCATTTTGCGGCCTTTTTTTATATCCGTAAATCGTATCTTTGCACCAAATAATTATTCTGTGAGCTGGTTCAAAAAAATATTAGGCAAGGAAAGCAAAGAAAAACTGGACGAAGGTCTTGAGAAATCAAAGAAATCATTTTTTGAAAAACTCGGCCGTTCCATCGCCGGCAAATCAAAGGTGGACGATGAGGTGCTCGACAATCTGGAAGAAGTGCTCATCACTTCTGATGTTGGTGTTGAAACCACTTTGAAGATCATCGAAAGAATCGAAGAAAGAGTGGCACGCGACAAATATGTTAACACTTCTGAACTCGATGAAATCCTGAGAGAAGAAATCGCAGGTTTGCTGTCAGAAAATGAAAATACGGATTCGGCAGGATATGAAATTCCGGAACAGGAAGAACCTTTTGTAATCATGGTGGTCGGTGTGAACGGTGTCGGTAAAACCACCACCATCGGCAAACTTGCCAATCGTTTCAAACAGGACGGCAAAAAGGTGCTGCTCGGTGCTGCGGATACTTTTCGTGCAGCTGCGGTTGATCAGCTGGTGATCTGGTCAGAAAGAGTCGGTGTGCCGATTGTGAAACAGGCGATGGGTTCAGATCCGGCTTCGGTTGCTTTTGACACGCTTCAGTCTGCAAAATCTCAGGGAGCGGATGTGGTACTGATTGATACTGCCGGACGTCTGCACAACAAAGTCAATCTGATGAACGAACTTTCAAAAATCAAAAGAGTGATGCAGAAAGTTTATCCGAATGCACCGCACGAAGTCCTTCTGGTCATCGACGGGTCAACCGGTCAAAATGCATTTGAACAGGCAAAACAGTTTACCCAGGCGACCGAAGTAAGCGCGCTGGCTGTTACCAAACTCGATGGAACCGCTAAAGGCGGTGTGGTGATCGGAATCTCAGATCAGTTTAAAATCCCGGTAAAATATATCGGTGTCGGCGAAGGGGTCAACGACCTCCAGCCATTTGACAAATTCGAATTTGTGGACAGTTTCTTTAAAAAGGACTGAACGAAATTATACCATCAAAAAAAGCCCGGATGTCCGGGCCTTTTTCGTTTTGTGTGAATTGTATATTGACCTTAATCTTTCTTGGGTGTAAACAAATCCTCTTTTCTCCAATTCATTCTGAACTGGCAGTTGTCATAATCCTTGTCGATGCTGACAAAGGTATCGTGAATCTCGCTGTTGACCCATTTCATCAGCACATCCTGACGTTTTGAATTGACGGTCAGATTTCTCAATCGCGCATAATCTGTCTCGAGATTGATTTTGTGCGCCGGAATGGTTTCGTCGAGTCTGACCACTCTGACCACCGTCTGGTTGTTGAATTCGTCCTCAAACGATTTTGAGATATCGCCATCCTTCATTCCAACGATTGCAGAAAGCGTTTTTGGCGGCAGCTTGCTTCTGTCCATACGGTCTTCATCTGTCTGCGTATCCATCAGTTTTCCGCCATTGTATTTGGTGTATTTATCGATTGAATATTTGACAGCTGCTTCTTTAAAGGTCAGTTCGCCCAAATCAATCTTTGACACGATTGAGTCCAGTTTTGCTTTGGTTTCTGCCAATTCCTCAGCAGTCGGTTTCAGTCGGATCAGTATATGTCTGATGTCGAGCTCCTGCCCTCTCCGCTTTTCAAGCATTGCAATGTGATAACCAAAGTCGGTTTTGAAAGGTTCCGATATTTCGCCTTCCTGAAGATTGAACACCACTGCATCAAATTCGGGCACCATCTGTCCGCGTTTCACATTTTTGATCAGTCCGCCGGCAGAAGCAGAACCCGGGTCGTCAGAATACAAAATTGCTTTGGTCGCAAAACTCGCGCCTTCTTCAACCTCTTTTTTGTAACGTTTCAGATCATCAATCACCTTTTGTTCATTTTCGGGTTTGATAATCGGATTGATCACGATATGCGAAAGACTGACCTCTTCGGGTACGTCGGGCAGTTCGTCTTTGTATTTTTCATAAAACTCTCTCACCTCTTCAGGCGTTGCATCCAAGCCTCTGGTGACCAGTCTCTGTTTTTCGTCCGCATAAGCCTGGTCTCTGACAATTCCGCGCAAATCCTGTTTGAGTTCGTTCATGGTATTGAAACCAAAATAACCAAGGATCTCCTTTTCGCTTCCCTGTGTAAGAAAACGCTGAATGGTCGCATCCACCTGACGGTCCACTTGATCGTTGGTAACCGAAATCAGTGTATCCTCTTTTGCTCTTGCCACCAGCAGTTTTTCAATCAGTATGTTTTCAAAAAAATCGCAGTTGCTTTCCACTTTGAATCCCTGAGCGATCGCTCTCACATAATCACGCTGAATATCAGAATCCAAAATTACTTCGTCTCCCACCACTGCCGCTACTCCGTCAATTTTCTGCTGATTCTGCGGATTGTCTGTCGGCTGTGCATTCAGACAGATTGAAAATCCGAAAACAGCCAGTACAGTCAAAAATATTCTATTTCTCATTAATTTTGATTTCGTTCTTATTGATTGCTTCTTTGTACAATTCGTTTTGCAAATCACCGAGCAAATTTAACTTTCTTTTGTTAAGTAAAAGATTTTTTATGGTAGGTTTAACAAATTCATAAGGTGCCTCGCTTCCTTTTGGCTTTAATTTTAGAATTCTGATCAAAATTGCAGTCGAATCTGTGGTCATTTTCAGTCTTCTTCTGTTGAGCAGCTGAGCCAGATTGTCGGCATCACCAAGCTGCGGATATTGCCCTGCCAATGATTCGACCGAATACCAGCTGCTGTCCTGATCGTGATACGGCAGACCGGCTGTCAGCGAAAATTTCAGCGCTTCGTCAAAATCCTCATCTTTTCCGGTATTAAAAAGTCTTTCTGCTTTTGATTCGTCATTTTTATAAACCGTAATCGCACGGAAATTTACGATGTCCTTGTTGAGTGGAAAACTCTGTTTGTTTTCTTCAAAATAATTTCTGACTTCCTCTTCGCTGATTGAATCTTTGATCGTCTTATCGATCAGATAATTGTTGTACGCATTGATCAGCAGATCCTGACGGTATTCGACCATTTTGTTGTCGATTTCTTTGAGCGTCAGCGCATCTATGTTTTCTTCTGCTTTGTCAACGATTGCTTTCTTTTTCACCCATTCTTCAATATAGGCACTGACCAGTTTTGCACTGTCTTCTTTTGAAACATCTTTCGGCAGAATCAGCAGTATGTCTCGATCGGTCAGAAAATGGTCTTTGTACTGGACAATGATCTTTTCGTCCTCTCCTTTTTGTTTAGAAAAACTCAATTTATTCTTACAGCCGGTCAGTCCCGCAATCACTGAAAATACAATTATGATTTTTTTGATAATTCTAACTCTCATTCAACTCTTTTCAATTGTTTTGTCAACTTTGTATTCAAACGCTTTGTTATTTTGATTATTATAAACCGGCTGCAATTTAAAGATGTTTAATGAATTCGGATTAATTGGACTGATAATATTCCACCGTCCTGTTTTCTTTGAAATCGGTGCTGATCCATTTCAGATATCCGTCATCCAACTCAAATACTGTGGTATAAATCACTGACGGACAGCATCTCGGATCATTTTCAGTCATACATTGCGATTCTCCGATCAGTTTTCCGTTTGAAATTTCCATCAGCACAAAACGTCCGTAGCCTTCTTTGTCGCACTGATTCGGAAAATCCCAGCTGTCCGGATTTGCAAGTTCATATTTTCCGTTGTTTGATAAAAACAAATAATAATCGGTGTATGAAGTATTTCCGCCCGAATTGGATTCCACACTGACCACGATGTCATCAACACCGTCCGCATTCAGGTCACCAAAAATCTGGTCTTCCTTCTTTTTTGAAAAATAGGAACCTCCGTAAGGTATGCCTTCAGACCTCAATTCAAGACTAAAATAATCATTGGTGTCATAGTTTTCAATTTCAAAATCCGGACTGTCTCTTTTCACATTTTTGATCAGATTGTCCTTTAGGATTTTAAATATTGATGAATAATCGGATGTTGTTCCGGCTGCTTTCCCATCTGAATTTTTGTTCTGTCCGTTGCAATTCAAAAAACAGAGCATACTGATAAATAAAATAGCGGTTCTCATTTTGGATAATGTTTAGGTTGAAACAAATTTAGTTAAAATTCATATAGGAAATATAAAAACATCGTTACAACACCCATTGATTCAACCCATTACTTCCATCGCGGAATTATAGGCAGATTCGAAAGCCATTAAATCCAATCCGTGGTCAGCATTCACACTATTTGCATAAGTAATCAGCTTTTCGGTTGCGGTATTTCCGACCAAATCATTTTTTGCCATCGGGCAGCCGCCAAAACCTTTGATTGCACCGTCAAATCTTCTGCAACCGTTCCGGTATGCCGCATCCACCTTTGGAAACCAATGATGATATTCTGAATGAAAATGAGCACCGAATTCAATTTCGGGATATTTTGGAATCAGTGTCTTGAACAATTCCTCCACATCTTCGGGATGCGCCATGGAAGTGGTATCGGAAAGATTGATTCTTGTCACACCGATATCCGAAAAACGAACCGCCCAGTCTTTGACCAGATCAACACTCCAGGGATCTCCGTACGGATTTCCGAATGCCATTGAAAAATAAACCAGGAGTTCTTTATCCGTATCTTGGATCATTTTCAAAATATTTTTAATGCTCTCAAATGACTGTTCTATGCTCTTGTGTGTATTGTCTTCCTGAAACTGTTCCGACAGCGAAAATGGAAAACCGAGCAGATCCACATTTGAATGTCTGAGCGCTCTTTCAGCACCTCCTTCGCTTGCGATGATTACCGACAGTTTTGACGAATGCGGAATATCTTTTACAGCTTCCATCAGTTCGGCGGTATCGGCCATCTGAGGAATGATTTTGGGCGAAACAAAACTGCCGCTGTCGATGGTGTCAAAGCCGACTTTCAGCAATTTGATGAGATGATTAATCTTTTTATCGGTCGGAATAAAATCATGGATTCCCTGCATTGCATCTCTTGGACATTCGATAATCTTGACTCTCTCCATCTTAAATTTTCTTCGCTTTTTGGAAGCCGAAAGATATAGAATTTCCTACTTTTACAAAAAATTTTTAGAGAAATGGACAAAATTTGGAGCGAAAAGCTAAAACAAAGATTTCTGAAATATGTGAGTTTTCATTCGACAAGCATTCCTTTTGTCGAAGACTTTCCAAGTTCAAAAAGACAGTGGGACATTGCAAAATATCTGTTTGAAGAATTGAAATCGATCGGTCTCGAAGATGTGTCAATCGACGACAATGCCTATGTGATGGGATTCCTGCCGTCAAACATCGGTCACCGGGTTCCGACCATCGGTTTTGTATCTCATTTTGATACCTCACCCGATTTTTCGGGCGAAAATGTAAAACCGCAGATCATCGAAAATTATGACGGAGGCGATATCAGACTGAATGACAAAATGGCTTTGAGCCCAAATGAGTTTGCAGATCTGAAACAATACAAAGGTCAAACTATCATCTGTACCGACGGAACCACGCTGCTGGGCGCCGACGACAAAGCAGGTGTGGCCGAAATCGTGACCGCAATGGAATATCTGATTGCAAATCCGGAGATCAAACACGGGAAAATCGCAGTCGGATTCACTCCGGATGAGGAAGTCGGAAGAGGCGCAGATTTCTTTCCGGTCGAAAAATTCGGTGCAGAATGGGCATATACCATGGACGGAAGCGAAATCGGAGAATTGGAATATGAAAATTTCAATGCGGCATATGCACACATCAAATTTCACGGAAAAAGCGTCCATCCGGGCTATGCAAAAGGTCTGATGGTCAATGCATCCACCATGGCAAGAGAATTTGCTGACGGTCTTCCGGCGGATGAAGTTCCGGAAACAACCGAAGGCAGAGAAGGATTTTTCCACATGACACAGATGAAGGGAAATGTGTCCGAAGCCGAATTGCAGTACATCATCAGAGACCACGATATGGATCATTTTGTGGCAAGAAAAAAACTGATCGAAGAAATCGTTGGTGAAATGCAGCAGAAATACGGAAAGGACAGAATCGAACTCGATATGGGCGATCAGTATTTCAATATGATGGAAAAAGTAAAAGAAAAATTCCAGTCGGTTGAAATCGCAGAACAGGCCTTGAAAGATGTGGGTGTTACGCCAAAAGTTCAGCCGATCAGAGGCGGAACCGACGGCGCAAGACTGAGTTTTATGGGACTGCCCTGTCCGAATATTTTTGCGGGCGGTCACAATTTCCACGGACCTTATGAATATGTTCCGTTGGAATCAATGCAAAAAGCAACCGAAGTGATCGTAAGAATCGGCGAGCTGGTTGCAGGAGAATAATTTTTCAACACATAAAATTTAAATCAAGCCTTCAGCAGACCGGTTCTTCTGAAGGCTTATTGATAAATGGGCGATTTTCAATTTTCACATTTTGCAACCGTCAAAGGAATCGGCGGCACATCCGGAGTTTTGTTTGAAGATGACCGGCTGGTGCTGATTTCTGATGATTCGTTTGTGCTTTATTTTTATTCGATCGACGACAAAAAACTTCAAAAATTCAATTTGTCAGAATCGGATGTATGGAATGAAAACATTGAAAAGCCGTTCAAACCTGATTTTGAATCATTGTCAGAATCAAAAGATCATTATTTTTTATTTGGTTCGGGTTCAGCTGAAAATCGTTTTGAATCAGTTGAAATTTCAGAAAATCCTTTAGAAATTGTCAAACGGGATTCGCTGAAAACGATTTATTTTGAAATGATGAAGATTTCAAAAATCAAAACCGACGATTTCAATATTGAAGGCGCGGTTTTGAAATCAAATGATGCCTATTTCTTTAACCGCGGAAACGGCCCGAACCGGAAAAACGGAATTTTTAAAATCAAAAATTGGAAAGATTCAAAAAGAGAAATCAGTTATTATCCGATTGAACTGCCAAAGATTGATGAGGTCTCTTTTGGATTTACGGATGCCTGTTTTTGTAACGATGGTTTTTATTTTACGGCAAGTGCAGAATCCGGCGGCTCCACTTATCATGACGGCCAGGTTTTGGGAAGCGCGGTCGGTCGGATTGGTATGAAGAATATGATTTTGGAAGAATTCCAAATCGTAACAAAAGATCACAAACTGGAAGGAATTGCAGTTTCAAAAAATTCTGAAAATGAAATTGAATTCTTTTTGTGTGAAGATGCTGATGACGATTCAAATCAAACTGAGATTTTTAAATTAAAAATAAATTATGGAGCAATTTAAATTTTCAATGCCGCTCAACATCAGATGGAACGATATGGATCCGCTGGGTCATGTAAACAATGTCTATTATATTGACTATTTTCAAAATGCGCGTGCGGGCTATATGCCGACGGTCAGCAAAAGATGGGACTGGACAGAATTTATGTTTGTGATTGCGCACATCGAATGCGATTATTACAAAGAACTGGGAATTGCGCATAAAAACCCGAAAATCAAAGCCAGGGCTTCGCAGCTTGGAAACAAAAGTTTTGAAATCGAATATCTGGTGGTAAGTGATGCTGCTGACGGTTCTGAAATCATTCATTCAAAAGGAAAAAGCGTTCAGGTGATGATCGATCTGAAACAAAAGAAACCGGTTGAAATTCCGGATTGGCTGAGACAGGATCTGATTGATTTTGAACCCGGTCTGAGCGTTTAAATCAAAGTTGAATTGACATTGAACTCGAATCAAAAAATTGAATTTTTCAAAATTTTCTCAAAACCGCTCTTTATTTTTTTATAATTTTATGGGATATAACACATTAAAAAAAAATTGATGAAAAAAAGTTTATTGATTGGAAGTGTTCTGTTTTTGGGTCTTACGGCCGCAAATGCACAGAACATAATTTTTGAAGATGATTTTGAATCTTATGATGATTTTATCTATGAGAATGTTGGCGATTGGACGCTGGTGAGCGAGGACGGAAACAGTGACAATACCGGTTTTGCTGATGTGACTTTTCCAAATCAGGATGTGATGACTTCGTGGATCGTATTCAATCCGCTCAATACAACACCGCCGATTGATGATATAACTGCTTATGATTGGAATTTTACGGCGCAAAACGGTGAAAAATATATGCTTGCAAAATTCTCCTTTCAAGGTCCCAACAAGGATTGGCTGATTTCACCTCAAATCGAATTGCCGGCAGACGGTGTGCTCAACTGGCAGTTCAAAGTGAAAGCACCCAGCGGATTTTTTCCAAATGAATCTTTCAAAGTTCTGGTTTCAACAACAGACACGGATCTGAGCAGTTTTACAGAGATTGGTTCTGAGGTTACGGCGGTCGCCAAAGAATGGATTACTTACGATTATGATCTGAATGCTTATGCGGGCGAAAGCGTATATCTGGCAGTCGAATACACTTCTGACAATATTTTTGCGCTTTTGGTTGATGATTTTCTGGTTACCCAGGAAGTGACTGCGGGCACAAATGATATCAGTCTTAAAAATCTGTACATCTATCCGAATCCGGTGAAAGAAGAATTCAATATTGTGTATCCGGAAGGAAAATTCAATACTGCAAATCTGAAAATCAAAATCAGCGATCTGAGCGGCAGAACAGTGAAGGGTTTTGGAGTTCAGGATCAGTACAATATTTCCGATCTGTCAAAAGGAGTTTATGTGGTTGAAGCAACCGACGGAAAACAAACGATGAGCGGCAGAATCATTAAAAAATAATTTAATTTACAAACCGGAACTTTGGCTGAATCAGAGTTCCGGTTATTTTATAAAAACAATTCAAATGAAAAAATTTATTCTTTTACTGCTGATGATTCCGATTTGGGGATTTTCTCAAAAATGACAAAACCGTCAAAGACGATCAGCCTGTTTCTGAAACTTCTGCAAAAACCGAAAGAAGCACCGAAACCGTTAAAGCTTTAAACCCGATTTATGTGGTTGACGGAAAGATTACTGACAAGGATATCGTTGAAAAAATCGATGTGAACGAAATCGAATCAATTCAGGTTTGGAAGGGTGAAAACGCAGTTGAGAAATACGGTGAGAAAGGAAAAGACGGTGCGATTGAAATTTATTTGAAAAAGAAACCGGTTTCTATTCTCAATTTTGACAGAGATTTTGATATTTCACTTGTCTGAACACAATAAACCCACGAGAATTTCATTTTTAAGAAAAACCCCATTCTGAAATTTGGCTCAATCTTTGACCGTTTCAGTCAAAAAATTATTTAAAAATGAAAAATATATTTTTGGTTCTATTCAGTCTTTCATTCGGATTCACATTTGCACAAAGAAGTCAGAATCCGGGTGATTTCAATTCGATCGAAGTTTATGACCAGTTGTCCGCAGAACTGATTCCGTCAGACAGAAATCATGTTGAAATATCCGGAAGCAATGCGAAAAGTGTGGAAATCGTCAACAAAAACGGAAAACTGAAAATCAGAATGAAACTCGATCAGTTTCTTCAGGGCGACAAAACCAAAGTGAAAATATATTATCGTTCGCTGAATTCGGTGGCTGCAAAAGAAGGCGCAATCATCACTTCAAAATCAAAATTGGAAACTTCCGGACTTTCGCTGAATGCCAACAAAGGTGCAACCATTACGCTTGATGTCAGCGCAAATTCGATTGATGCAAGACTTGATTCGGGCGGAATCATCGAAATTTCGGGCAATGCAAATTCACAAAATGTGGTGGCAAATTCGGGCGGAAATTATGAAGCTTCAAAACTGATTACAAAAACCACAAATGTAACCGTGAATGCAGGCGGAAATGCTGAGGTTTATGCTACAGAATATGTCAGTGCCAAAACCAGAGCAGGCGGAAATATCGATGTTTTCGGAGGTGCAGAGGTTGATCAGAAAACAATTGCGGGCGGAACTGTCAACATCCGTTAAATCGATATGAAAAGACGGGAATTCATTAAAAATACTTCACTGGCAGGCGGTCTGCTGATTTTGAATCCAAAATTCGGTTTTGGACTGGCAAATGAATTCTCAGAAGATGAACTGATCGGAAAAGGAAAACCTGTTTTGTATGGCGAAGGATTCCAATTGAGAGATGAAGCCTGTCTGAAATTCAATCTGATGAAAAAAGCAGCCAAAGAACAGGGATTCAATATTTATGTTGTCTCGAGTTATCGCAGTTATTCACATCAGAACGGAATTTGGGAACGCAAATACAAAAATTACAGAGCACAGGGCCTGTCTCATCAGAAGACGATTGAAAAAATCATCCGCTACTCCACCATTCCCGGAACTTCTCGTCATCATTGGGGAACCGATCTGGACATCATTGATTCGACAAAAGGGATTCCATCCAATCCATTGAGTGAAGTTCATTTTAACGAAGGCGGCAGAATGCGAAAATTCAAGCTCTGGCTCGATGAAAATTCTGAGAAATACGGTTTTTATCTGGTCTATACCAACAAAACCGGAAGAAAGGGTTTTGAGTATGAACCATGGCATTTTTCATACAAACCGACCGCATTAAAAATGCTGAAGGAATACAAGGAGCTGGACATCAAAAAAATACTTCAGTCAAACAAACTGATGGGCAGTGAAAATTTTACGGATGAGTTTATAAAAAAATACAGAACCGAAAATATACTCGACATCAATCCTTCGCTTCTGACTTAAATCCTTTATTTTAATACCTTTTTGTCTTTTATTTTTATTTATTTAGAATCACTCTAAATGTCTTGGCTTAAAATTATCTCTTTTTGGCTTCAGAAAAGGATTTAGCTAAAAAAAGACAAAAATATCTTCATTTTGAAACCATTGAATTACAAACCTTAATCAAATCCTAAAACTGACCTGCATCAGTTTTTAACATGGTATAATTCATCTTAGGTTCTGATATTGGCTATTCTAACTGCCCGAAAATATCAGTTATTTAACATTTTTTGTGTTAATTTTACCAAAATTTTCAAAGAACAAAACTTGGAATTATAAGTTGTAAATATTGCTATTTGGTATGAAACGAACTGTTATTCAATCAATTTTACTGCTACTTCCGTTTGTCGGTTCTGCTCAGTTCAAGAGCATCAGCGCCGAAAATTGGGCAAGCAGCCCGGGTGTGATCGGAACACTCATTTTGATACTGATTGTGGCGCTGGTTGCCGTAATCATCATGTCCGCAAAAATATCGGCTTATGCCGAATCATTAAGAGCGCGTCAGCTGCTCAAAAGAAACAAGGCTTTTGACGATGAAATCATCAATCTCGACGATGACGAAATCGACAATATCCTTGAGAAACGAAAGGCTGCGCTCAAATATCAGCTTTCGGAAAAGGAACTTTCCGGCGAAGGTGAAGCAGTCGATGAAAAGGGACTGGTTTATAAAGCGACCAATCATCCCAAAAACGAAATCCTGTTTGCAGACAAGGTGAGCCACGAATTCAAACTCGAGGTTTCACCCGAACTGAAAAGAATTGTATTCAATTATGTGGGTGCATCTGTTTTCTGGCTGATCTTCGGAACATTCATTGGTCTGTATCTCAGTCTGAAACTGGTTTATCCGGAATTGGATTCACAATCCTGGCTTGCATTCGGAAGATTGAGACCGGTACACACCAACACCGTATTCTGGGGTTGGGCTTCGCTCGCGATGATCGGTTTGGCTCAATTTGTCATTGCAAGAACTTCGCACAGAGAACTCTACAGCAACAAACTGGCTATGGTCGCCTTTTGGCTGATCAATTCGAGTCTGGTGATCGGAAATCTCTGTCTGATGTCGGGAATCAACAACGGAGGCGGCGAATACAGAGAATACATCTGGCCCGTCTTCGGACTTTTCCTAGCAGGATTGATCGTTACCTTCTATAATTTCTATATGACGGTTGCACACAGAAAAATTTCTGAAATCTATATTTCAAACTGGTATATACTTGCCGCTTTGATTTGGACCACCATACTGGTTTCTATCGGTTATCTGCCTTTTTACCAAAACGGATTGGGTGAAACCGTAATCCAGGGTTATTATATGCACCAGGGCGTAGGAATGTGGTTTATGACCTTCACACTCGGTTTGATTTATTATTATCTGCCGTCATCGGTCAACAAACCGATCTATTCTTATTCACTGGGTGTTTTGGCTTTCTGGACACAGATGCTGTTCTACACCATGATCGGTACCCATCACTTTATCTTCAGTCCGCTGCCATGGTGGCTTCAGACTGTAGCAATCGTGTTCAGTATGGGTATGTTTATTCCGGTAACTGCGGGAACCACCAACTTCCTGATGACAATGAGAGGAAGCTGGAGCCAGATTACAAGAAGCTACATACTGCCGTTCTTTTTGGTCGGAATTATTTTCTACTGGGTCGGATCGGCTCAGGGAAGTTTTCAGGCGTTCAGATTCACCAATTATGTATGGCACTTTACCGACTTTAACGTGGCTCACTCACACATGACCATGTACGGAATCATCTGTTTTATCCTTTGGGGTGCAATCTATTTCATCATTCCAAAAATGACAGGCGTACAGCCCAAACAAACCTGGGTGGGCGCTCATTTCTGGCTGGCGTTTGTAGGTCTGTTCATCTATATGACCGCGCTGATGACCGGCGGAACTTTAAAAGGTTTGAGCTGGATCGAAGGAAATCCGTTTATACAGTCGGTTGAACTGATGAAGGAATACTGGATTTGGAGAGCTGTCGGTGGAACGCTGATGTTTACAGCCCACTGTATTTTTGTGTATAATTTCTACGTGATGGTCAGAGCAAAAAGACCGATCACCGATAAAGAACCGGAAAAAGTAATTGTAACCGCATAAGCTATCATCTCATGTTGAATCTAAGTAAAAGTCATAAAAATCTGGTCCTCACATCATTTTGGGGGTATCTGATATTGAGCTCATTTGTTTCGATCATTCCGGCTATACAGATGCAGAATGTAAAACCGCTTCCGGGTCAAAAAGACTTGACTGTTGAGGAAAGAGACGGTCTGCACACTTTTGTTGCCGAAGACTGTATGGCGTGTCACACCATGCAGGTGAGAAACATTGAAATGGACAAAATGTGGGGAAGTCGTCCTTCCATTCCGTCCGATTATTATTACACAAAAAAAAGAATCGATATCTGGAGACAGAGTCCTTCATTTCTCGGAAGTGAAAGAACCGGTCCCGATTTGACAAACATCGGTGCAAGACAGCCGTCAGACGACTGGCATCTGATCCACCTGTACAATCCGAGACTGGTGGTGAAAGAATCGGTTATGCCGTCATACAAATGGCTGTTTGCTGAAAAAGACAGCACCAAGATTACTGACAAAGATGTGGTGATTAAAGTTCCGGCAGAACAGCTGAAGGATAAAAAGAATAAGGTGGTGGCGACTAACAAAGCGCTTCATCTGGTTGCATTTTTGAAATCACTGAAACAACCCGAATTGCCGGGTGCACCCAATGTTACCTTTATTCCTGCAAAACCAAAACCGGCTGCTGCAGCAGGTGGCGGTGGAGATGCAGGCGCTTCGGCGTTGCCTGACGGAGAAAAACTGTTTATGAATACCTGTGCTGTTTGTCACCAGGCAGACGGTAAAGGAATCCCAGGCGCATTTCCGCCGCTTGCGGGCAGTTCGGTGGTCAATGATGAGAATTTCCGCAAACAGGCAAGTGTCATCATACTCGGTTATGATGCGAGACCTGAATATTCGGCCATGCCGCCGTTTGGAGATCAGTTGAGCGACGAAGAAGTTGCTGCGATTATGAATCACGAGAGAACCAGTTGGGGCAACAATGCGAAGACGGTTACCGCGGAAGATGTTAAATCTGTAAGAGATTCGTTGAAAAAGTAAAAAAATGATTAATTTCAGAATTATGAAATCAAAAATTATTTCAAGCCTGCTGCTGATGATACTGATGGTATCACCCATTTTCGCATGCGAAGTGTGCGAAGCAGAGCAACCAAAAATTTTACAGGGTGCAGTTCACGGACCGGGTCCGGAATCGGGCGTTGATTATATCATCACCATTATAGCCGCTGTGATCGTACTGTTCACATTGGTACTGAGCATCAAATATCTGGTCAGACCCGGAGAGAAAAACCCGGATCACATCAAAAATATTATTCTTGAACAAAATTGGGAATCATGATAGACAGCAGCCACAAGAAAGTAAGGGTCTTTATGGACAACGACCCAAAGCCGTTTGCAGAATTTGATTCACCTGTCAAATTTATACTGGACACTACAAAAATTCCTGACGGCAAGCACGAGATGAAGATCGTTTCGACATCTTCAAGCGGCAAAGAGGGAATCAAAGTCATACCGTTCGAAGTGAGAAACGGTCCGATGATCTATGTACTCGGACTGAAAGAAAACGATTCGGTAAGCGAGAAGATTCCGATCACCATCAACTCATACGGAAGTGAGAGGCATGATGTATTTGAAATCGTGGGGTCAGAGACACCCCGGGCAATTCCCCAGTTTATCTGGATAATGATCCTCGCGTTTATTGCATTCGGATTGTTTTATCTGGCGATGTACTGGAAACCCGATTTCTATACTTCGTTCTTCTGACGGAAAGTTATTGTAATTTGATTTAGTTAAAATGGCTCGTATAAACCTTGATTTATACGAGCCATTTTTGAAAAGCATCTATTGTGACCGCTCTACTTTTCACCCAGAAAAGCCTTCAACATCCATGCCGTTTTTTCCTGAAAAGCGATAAAATCACTCATCATTGCATTGGTGCCTTCGTCGTTCAATTCTCCGGATTTTTCAAGAATTTCTCTTTCGATTTTCAGCAGTTTCTGAATCGAATCCAAAACCAGTTCAACTGTTTTATTTCCGTCAGAAACATTTTTACCCGCTTTGATCGATGATTCTTTGATGTAGTCTTCAAAAGTATGCAGCGGTGTTCCGCCCAGTGTCAGTATCCTTTCTGCCACTTCGTCCACTCTTTCCTGTGCATCGAGATACAATTCCTCAAATTTTGCATGAAGCTGAAAGAACTGCGATCCTCTCACATTCCAGTGCACACCTCTTAAGTTTTGATAGTAAAGCTGCAGGTTTGCAAGCAGTACGTTGAGATCGTTTGATAAATCTTTTGATGTGGATTTGTCCAATCCGATTACTGTTAATGCCATAATATTTAGTTTTTTATGTTTCAAATTATGATTTGATTTACTGCGAAAACCAAACCAAACCATATTAAACTTTTTGATAAATTTAATACCTTTATAACAAAAATCTATTATGACGCTGATCCAACTTGAATATGTACTTGCTGTAGCCGAACATCAGAACTTTACACTTGCCGCCGAAAAATCATTTGTCACCCAGCCCACACTGAGTATGCAGATTCAAAAACTGGAAAAAGAACTCGAAGTCGAAATTTTTGACAGAAGTTCTCATCCGATCCGGCTGACACAGATTGGTGAAATCATCGTCAATCAGGCAAAATCAATACTGAAAGAAGCCAGAAAGATGGAACAGATCGTCAACGAGGAAAAAGGAATGCTCGAGGGAGATTTCATCATCGGCGTGCTGCCAACCGTATTGCCCACACTGGTTCCGATGTTTTATAAAAATTTCCAGCGGTCCTATCCGAAGGCAAATCTGATCATCAGAGAAATGCAGACCCATGAAATCGTTCAGTCGCTCGAAGACGGCAGCATCGATTTTGGATTGGCCGTTACACCGCTGCATGAAGAACAGATCGTTGAGAAAACCCTGTATTTTGAACCGATGGTCGCTTATATCCCGCCTTCCCATCCGATGCACAAACAGATGACCGTCAGCGCAAAAGATCTGGACATTGATTCAATCCTTTTGCTGAAAGAAGGAAATTGTTTCAGAAACAATGTGCTCAATCTATGCGATCCCAAACACATCAGAAGTCAGACAATAAAACTGGACAGCGGAAATCTGGACACACTGGTGAAACTTTCAAACGAAGGTTACGGAATGACCGTTTTGCCGTTGCTTCATGCCGAAGATTTGCCTGAAGAATTCAAAAAAAATGTGAAATATTTTTCGGAGCCGGTTCCCACCCGTCAGGTTAGTCTGGTTTATCATCAGTCGAATTTGAGGATTTCGTTTGAGGAAAGTCTGGTCAGATCGATTCAGGGAATCATCAGAGGAAAGATTTTTCTTGAAAAAAACAACAATGTGATTTCTCCGCTGATGAGTCTGCCGGGATAATAATTTTTAATTTTTTAATTTTAACTGATTCAATTTGTTTTGTCACAGATTTTGGTTGGCTTCGCTCCAAAATCAGCGCCAAAACAAAATTCCAACTTATTATTTAATCCCCGTGTTGCACTCCGCTTCGCTGCGTTTACACGGGGCTATTAATGGTTAAACCCTTTCAGGGTTTTTTCATAACGATAATAACAAAATTTAATTCATTAAAAATCAATTTTAAACTTTTGCGATTATTAAATTTGATTTGGATCCGATTGATTTTTTCCTTCAAATGCAATTTTGCATAGAACCACGAAGTGGTTCAACCCTTAGTAACCCCCGATTTCATCGGGGGAAAAATAAGATGATGAGAGATTGGTTTTGGCGCGCGTTTTTGAATAAAAACCGTGACAAAACCATTTCAATCACATTCTTGAAATCCGATCCATCAAAACAAAATCAGCCAGAACCATTGCAGCCATTGCTTCAACAATCGGCACCGCCCTCGGCACCACACAGGGATCATGACGGCCTCTGCCCTGCATTTCAACCGATTCACCTTTTGTATTGATGGTCTGCTGTTTTTGCATAATCGTTGAAACCGGTTTGAATGCCACCCTGAAATAAATATCCATGCCGTTTGAAATTCCGCCCTGAATACCTCCCGATAGATTGGTTTTTGTACTTCCGTCCGGATTAAAAATATCATTGTGTTCTGATCCTCTCATTTTTGCACCGCAAAATCCGCTGCCGTATTCAAAACCTTTGACCGCATTAATCGAAAGCATTGCACGGCCCAATTCTGAATGAAGTTTGTCAAAAACCGGCTCACCCAATCCGACCGGAACATTACGGATCACACAGGTCACCGTTCCGCCGATGGTATCGCCCGCCTTTCTGACTTCCTGAATTTTTTGAATCATCTTTTCAGCGGTTTCATCATCAGGGCATCTGACGATATTTGATTCGATTTTTGAAAAGTCAAGCGACTGATAGGGTTTTTCCAAAAACAAGTCTCCAACCGACGACACAAACGCATTGATTTCAATATTTTTTAAAAACTGTTTTGCAACCGCTCCGCCGACCACCCAGTTTGCAGTTTCTCTTGCCGAACTTCTGCCGCCGCCGCTGACATCTCTCAATCCGTACTTTTTGTAATAAGTAAAATCAGCATGCGAAGGTCTGAAGACATCCTTCAAATGTTCATAATCTTTTGAATGCTGATTTTCATTCGGGATCATAAAACCGATTGGCGCGCCGGTGGTGGTTCCTTCGAGCAGGCCCGAAAGAAACTGAACGGTATCGCTTTCTTTTCTTTGGGTAACAATTTTGGACTGACCCGGTTTTCTTCGGTCGAGTTCGGATTGGATTTGGTCAAAATCGAGTTTTAATCCGGCCGGACAGCCGTCGATGATTCCGCCGATTGCTTTGCCGTGACTTTCTCCAAAGGTGGTCAGTCTGAAAAATTTTCCAAAAGTATTCATACCGTCAATTCAGTTTGGGTCAAAGTTAAAAATAAAGAATTTGGAATTTGAATTTTTCGGAATTTGAACAAATTATAAAATTCGGATTGAATCAGTCAAAAATCAAATCATCAGAAAATTTAAGACACGAAAAAATATTATTATTGATTATTTTCGGAAAATTGGTTTGCTCTTAAACCATAAAGGAAACCGAATTTCCCTCAATCTCTTCCTTCAGGATCGAGGTAAAAATTGAGGGAAATTCACAATATGAAATTTTTGTCGTTTACTTCCACCAGAAAATTATAAAACCAAATTCACAGAATATATTCGACCAACTGATTTCTTATTTCTAAATTTGCGAAACGATGAAAAATTATCTGGACGAACTGAACGAGCCTCAAAGAAAGGCGGTTGAAACAACCGAAGGTCCGCTGATGGTGATAGCAGGTGCCGGATCCGGAAAGACAAGGGTTTTGACCTACAGGATTGCACATCTGATTGAAAAGGGTGTGGATCCGTTCAATATACTCGCACTGACTTTTACAAACAAGGCAGCACGCGAAATGAAAGACAGAATTTCAAAAGTTGTCGGTCCGTCAGAATCAAAAAATATCTGGATGGGGACCTTCCACTCGATTTTTGCAAGACTGCTCAGAGTGGAAGCGCCAAGACTCGGATTTCCGTCTGATTTTACAATTTACGACACCCAGGACAGTCAGAGTGTGATGAAGAAAGTGATTGAAGAACTTCAGCTCGACAAAGAAATTTACAAACCCAAACAGATCCTCCAGCGGATTTCATCTTATAAAAATAATCTGATTACGGTCAGAGCGTATCACAATACACCCGAACTGATCGAAGCAGATGCGGAAGCGATGAAACCGAGAATGGGCGATATCTATCGTGCCTATGTTGAAAGATGTTTCAGATCGGGTGCAATGGATTTTGACGATCTGCTGCTCAGAACAAATGAAGTGCTGACCCGTTTTCCGGAAGTGCTTGCAAAATATCAGGAGAGATTCAAATACATACTCGTTGATGAGTATCAGGATACCAATCATTCTCAGTATCTGATTGTAAAAGCGCTTGCTTCGAGATACGAAAATCTTTGTGTGGTGGGTGATGATGCGCAGAGTATTTATGCCTTTCGGGGTGCAAACATCAGAAACATACTTTCATTCAAACAGGATTATCCGGATGCAAAGGTGGTTCCGCTTGAACAAAATTACAGATCGACAAAAATCATTGTGGGTGCTGCAAATCAGATCATTGCCCAAAACAGAGATCAGCTCCAAAAGACGGTCTGGACCGCAAATGAAGAAGGAAACAGCATACCGGTTTATCGTGCTTTGACCGATGCGGACGAAGCCCGTTATGTGGCATCTCAAATCTGGGAACTCGAATTGGAACATCATCTCAAACATCAGGATATTGCGGTTTTGTATCGGACCAATGCACAGTCGAGAGCGATAGAGGAAGCTTTGAGAAAAAGAAATATTCCTTATCGGGTTTTTGGCGGAACTTCGTTTTTTCAGCGAAAAGAAATCAAAGATCTGGTTGCCTATCTGAGACTGCTGGTCAATTCAAACGACGAAGAAGCGCTGCTGAGAATCATCAATTATCCGGCGCGCGGCATCGGTCAGACGACGATCAACAAACTGGTGGTTTTGTCGGGCGAAATCAAAAAAAGTGTTTTTGAGATTTTGGAAAACATCCATCAGTATGCGGCAAAAGCCGGACTGAATGCAGGAACCGTCCAGAAACTGAATGATTTCATCATCATGATCAAAAGTTTCAAAGTGATGATGGACAG
>JACFND010000070.1:2044-7616 GCA_019455045.1 Flavobacteriia bacterium | reverse complement strand
ATAAACAGCTAAACGAACTTTTTGATTTTGGGTGTTAATTTGCGGAAGTCAGGAGGTTACAGAAATCTTGATAATTTCTCTGAAAATTGAATTTTGGCCATAAAAAAACCGGCTCAATTAGGAGGGGAACCGGTTTCTTTCTTGTTTTAGGTTGGTGTATTTTTGGTTTAGATAGGTGGTTTGTAACTTAGAAGTTGATTACTTATCCCTGGTAGGACTTTCATAATGCAAAGATGTATGAATTGAGGATGATTTGCAGGGGTCAATTTACAAAACCCGATTTCGGTTTATCAAACCGTCATTTTAAAACATCAAACCGATTTAAATTGTATTAAAAAACAGCTGTCAGAAGCTGAGTTTGCCCGAATCGCTGCCTTTTTTGGCGGTAAAGCTTTTTCTGACACCGTTCACATCAAAAGTGACCAGATTCTGCTGATCAGAAAACACATCGATGAGCATTCCGTTTTTGATTTCTATCTCTTTGATATTGGTCAGCCCGTCTGCTTTCAGATACAGCCTTGTGGATTTGTCGCTGGTTTCTGATCCCACATAGGACAGAGATACCGGATTTCCGTTTACTTTCATGGTCAGCGTAGCTGCGCTGTATGCTTTTGCTTTTGCGTCAAAATTGGCTTTTGAACCGGCAGATACGCCGAGTGCTTTTTCAAGATCCGCTGTAAAAAATTTTGCAGTCAGCTGCAGCGAATTGTTGATGTATTCAACTTTTGTGGTTGAAGCATGGAAGTCCTGCGCCTTGACCAGGCCGGAAGTTCCAAGTATCATCAGTATGCTAAAAATAATTGTTTTCATCATTTTGAGTTTTGCTGTAAGCCAATTCAAACAAAGTCAATGCCAAAAAAATAATGGGGCTCCGTTTTCAATTGAAACTGCAATTTAAAAAAAATTCGGATTTGAATTCAATTTTAATCTGTTCGGCACCGGCCGTAAAAAAATAATCCGCCAAAAATCAGCGGATTATTAAGTGTTTTTTTAATCAAAACGGCAGATCGTCTTCAGCGTTTGATTCGGTTGCATTGCCGTAATCTGCAGTGGTTTCGATCGGCGGATGATTCACCGGCGGCTGTTCTGCTGCGCCCATTCTTTCAATTCTCCATCCCGAAACGCTGTTGAAATATTTTGCAACACCTTCGGGGTTGATCCATTCTCTTCCTCTCAGATTGATCGAAACTTTCACTTCATCTCCAAGCGAAAATGAATTGAGCAAATCTATCTTGTCCTGTGTAAATTCGATCAAAATATCCTGCGGATACTGCTCTGCGGTCGTTACTACGATTTCCTTCTTCCTGAATCCGCTTGCAAATGACTGTTCTTCAAAAATTTTCTTGATTCTTCCGGTTACTTCCATTTTATACTTGATTTTCTACAAAAATAATCCAAAAAAGTCAGGCCAAAAAATTGTCAAATAAAACTTGTCAACAATTTAAAAAATGTATATTTGCAGACCTTTTCCGCGGATGTGGTGGAACTGGTAGACACGCCAGACTTAGGATCTGGTGCCGCGAGGCGTGGGGGTTCGATTCCCTTCATCCGCACTTCAAAAAGCAGCCGATTCAAAAAGCTGCTTTTTTTTGTTTCTGCCTATCTGAACCGAATTAAAATTCAATCAAGTATCAATCGGCTTAATTAATTGATTAATAAAACACAATAATATCTTCTTTTGACATTTTATAGTATATTTGCATAAAAACAAACCTATGTTTTCGAAAACATGTGAGTACGCCATCAGAGCACTCATCTTCATAGCCCAGCAGACAAAGGACGGATCGAGAATCGGCATCAAACTGATTGCAAAAGGCATTGATTCGCCCGAATATTTCATCGCAAAAATCCTTCAGGATCTCAGCCGGAAGGGATATGTGCAGTCTGCAAAAGGACCCAACGGCGGTTTTTATCTGAGTGAACAGAATATGAAAACCTCGCTTTCGGAAATCGTCAGAGAGGTGGACGGAAACAAACTTTTTGAAGGCTGTGCGCTCGGTCTGAAAGAATGTTCAGGCGAACATCCCTGTCCGATTCATCACCAGTACAAACATGTGAAAGAAAAAGTAAATCTGATTCTAGAAACTTCGATTATCTCCGATATGGCTGAGAAACTGGACGAAGAGCTCGCATTTTTAAGAAAATAATTTATTCTGATTTTCGAATTGCGGAAATGTCAATCAATTCGGTTTCGTCCGGACTCAGCATTGAATTAATCAGTTTGAAACCTTTGAATTTTTCCAGATCATCCACCCTGATTTCGGCTTCTTCTATTTTATGATGATCGATCAGAAAACTGCGCATTGTCCCTTTGAGCAAAGGCTGTGCGGGTGTCAGCCGTTTTTGACCGTCAAAAAAAATCAGATTTGAAAATGAAGAGTCTGTTATCAGTCCGTTTTTGACAATGATGATTTCATCTGCATCGGTTTCGCTCAATAAAATTTCAAAATCCGAACGATCTTCAAATTTAAAATCATAACTGATCTGATCATCATAAACCAGCTGAAACGAACGGATGTCTCTCTGAAAATACTGAATCAGCTGTATGCTTTCGATTTTTTTTGAATAAAGAATTCTGAGTTTGAATTTTCCTTCGGCCGGAAATCTGAGATCCGAAATCAAATCTGCAAGTTTCAGCTTGTTTTTGATTCCATAACATCCGAATACCGAATCATCCATCCTTTTCTGATGATAATCCGGATTTCTGACTTTTCCGTCAATCACACAGATGCTTTCAATCAGCCGCACATTGATTATTTTAATTTATTGAATCTGCAAAATTCAATTCCAATCAGATATTCGGATTTCCGATCTCGTCGATTTCATTGAAGGCGTCAACCATCAGCACCCTTTTGATCATTGCATAATTCATCAGTGAAGCAGCTGCCATAGAGGCAAATAAACCGATTAGGCAAAGATACTGACCGATCCCCCCGATCACTCCGGTGATGATTACAAAAAGCAGCAGCCACCAGAAATTTCTGAATGCAAGCTTAAATGAAGCTCTGACCGCTTCGGTACCCGAATATCCTCCGTAATGGATCAGATAGGGCGCAAAAAACAATCCGATCATTACAAAATAAACCAGCAGTATGCCCAAAAAGACAAAGATCATTGAACCGAACATTGAAATCATACCCAATTCGGGATGATCGCCCATAAATATTCCTGAAAAACCAAGCAATGCAAACATTGGCACATAAACCAGCAGATAGGCAGCAAATACCAATAATCCGACGACTGCATAGGAACCGAAATTTTTAAATGCTCCAAAGAAATCCGAAAAATTGAGTACACCGGTTTGCTGACGTTTGTCTGAAGCGACCGCAAATCCGAGCATGGTCGGATAAAACAGAAATATAAACCCGACGATTGTAAACAATGAAAGAATCATAATGATCACAGCGACCAGTCCGTACAGACTGTACAGCAGCCATTCCTTTTTGAATTCGTTAAAACCGCTGCTGATATAATCACCCAATTCGAATCCGTAACCGTCCCGAATTATTTCATCTACTCTTAATTTGTCAATTCTTGGCATCTTTCTAAGTTTTAATTAAGTGATAAATATAAAATTATTTTCTCTGATTTTCTCAAAATCAGCGGCTGTGGTCTTAAATTTTTGATTTGTCGGAGTTTACCGATAAGTTTGCAGCAAATAATTTGAAATGAAAGCAGAAGAACTTCTGAATATTATAAAAACCCGCCGTTCGGTGATGCCGGCTCAATACAGCAATGCCGAAATTTCTGAAACCGAACTGGGACTGATCCTCGAAGCCGCCAATTGGGCGCCGACCCACAAAAGGACTGAACCCGGAAGATTCAAAATCATCAGCGGAAAAGGACTGAACCGATTTTCTGAATTTATGCTTGATCAGTACAAAAAAAATACTCCTGCCGATAAATTCAGCCAGAGAAAATCAGACGGAATTGCTGAGAAATGCAGACGATCCGACAAAATCATACTGATCTGTGCAAAATATTCGGGCATGGTTCCGGAATGGGAAGAAACCGCTTCGGTTGCAGCTGCTGTTCAGAATATGTGGCTGATGTGTACCGCGCTTGGAATCGGGTCTTACTGGTCAACACCGGGAGCGATTCACAATATGAAAGAATTCACAGAATTGGACGAAAATGAAAAATGCATCGGCGTTTTCTATATGGGCAAAATTTCGGAAGACAAAGCAACTGAGAGTCAGAGAGAACCGATTTCGGGCAAGACGAAATACATCCATGACTGATTTGATTTCCGGCCTCGAAAAAAAAGCTTAGTTTTGCACCCCAAAACAAGAAACCAATTAAAAAATTAAAAAGAAAATGAAAAAATTCAGTTTGATTCTTTGTCTTTTTGGATTCAGCCTGACGTTCGCGCAGACAGTGGACGGCAGCGGAAATCTGCAAACCTCAAGTGAAAAGTACATCAAAACCAAGTCTGCAAACGGACGTCTTCAGGGTTGGTACACCAGCGGAAAAAACAGCCTTCAGTTCAATCAGGCTGCGTTTTCAAACTGGATTGCGGGTGGTGTAAATTCTTATGCGCTGACCGCCGGTATGGATTATGAATTCAATATGACCAAAGGCCGTCATATCTGGGACAACCGTTTTGTATTGAATTACGGTGTGCTCAAAAATGAAGGCGAAGAATACAGAAAGTCAAATGACGTGATCGACCTGACCTCATCTTACGGTTATGAATTTGTAAGAAACTGGTATTTTGCGGCTTCAATGAACTTTAAAACCCAGTTTTCTGAAGGTTATGACTACAATGTTCAGGATCCGGTTACCAACAAATACAAAAAGACTTCAAACTTTATGGCGCCGGGCTATCTGTCATTCGGACTCGGTGTGGATTACAAACCCAACGAAAATCTTCAGCTGAATTTCCATCCGCTGACTTCAAGATTTATTTTTGTAACCGACAAAGATCTTCAGTACAAAGGAAATTTTGGTCTGAAAGAAGACGGAGATTCTTTC
The DNA here is from genome assembly GCA_019455045.1 of Flavobacteriia bacterium. GTDB lineage: Bacteria > Bacteroidota > Bacteroidia > Flavobacteriales > Weeksellaceae > Moheibacter. The sequence continues at coordinate 2,642 of JACFND010000070.1, read as the reverse complement.
CTGTATGAACTGGGTGCATTTATCGGTGCGAGATACAAAGTGAATCTGATGAAAAACATCAGCTATGACAACCGTCTCGGCATCTATACCAATTATCTGAAAAATGTCGGAAATATGGATGTTGCCTATCAGGGAATCCTTGATTTTAAAGTCAACAGCGTGATTTCTGCCCAGGCGACCATCAATCTGTTCTACGACGAAGATCAGATCAAAAAGACACAGGTGAAACAGACACTCAGAATCGGTTTGGCGTATAATTTCAACAATACGGAAAAACTGAAAACCATGCCTGAAAATCTGCCAACCATTGAAGAACTCGAGAGCGATGTTGAAAAAGCACAGCAAAAAGCCGATAAAGCAAACGAGGAGTTGGAAAAAGCAAAACAGAAAGTCAGAGAAAGCGCTCAGGCTGAAGAAGCAGGAGAATAATCCGTTTCTGTTTTTTTTATATGATACGAAGACCGTCTGCAGCAGCAGGCGGTTTTTTTGTGGTTTGAAATTTTCTGAAAGAAATTTTATGCAGTAATTTTACAGTTGCAATGAATTCAGACAAACTCAAAATTCAATTTCTCGGTACGGGCACTTCACAGGGAATTCC
>JACFND010000070.1:0-1944 GCA_019455045.1 Flavobacteriia bacterium | reverse complement strand
ATTCAGACAAACTCAAAATTCAATTTCTCGGTACGGGCACTTCACAGGGAATTCCAATTATCGGAAGCGACCATCCGGTGAATTTTTCGACCAATCCAAAGGACAAAAGACTGAGGACTTCGGCTGTGATTACAAAAAACGGAAGAAACATCAACATCGACTGCGGGCCGGATTTCAGATACCAGATGCTCAGAGCCGGCATCAAAACCATGGAAGGAATTCTTTATACCCACGAACACAACGATCATGTTCTCGGCTTGGACGATACCCGGCCGTTTATACATCTCAGCGGAAAACCGATGGATCTTTTTGGTCTTGAACGGACTTTGGGCGAAATCAGAAAACGTTTTCCTTATGCTTTTTCGGATAAAAAATATCCGGGTGCGCCTGCCATCAGTGAGCACATCATCGGTTTTGACGAATTTGAATTTGCAGGTTTTAAAATTCTTCCGCTCAAGGTGATTCACGGCGATCTGACGATTACCGGATACAAAATCGACAACAAAATCGCATACATCACAGATGCGAGCATGCTGCCCGATGAGACCATTGACACAATCAAAAATGTGGAAATACTGGTGCTCAGCGCGCTCAGAAAGACTGACAAACATTTTGCACATTTCACGCTTGAAGAAGCAATTGAACAGGTAAAAAGGATCAATCCGGGTCGTGCCTATTTCACACACATCAGTCTGGGCATGGGTTTTCATGACGAGACCCAGTCTGAACTTCCGGAAAATATCTTTTTGGCTTATGACGGTTTAGAAATTGAAATTTAATTTTGAATTAATCGCAAAATCATTCTATATTTGCCGTCCATTTCAGCCCGAGTGGCGGAACTGGTAGACGCGCTGGATTCAAAATCCTGTGTCAGCAATGACGTGCCGGTTCGATTCCGGCCTCGGGTACAAAATCCCTTTCAATTTAGGTTGAGAGGGATTTTTTTATTACACGATTTTTAAATGATAAGAAAGAATGATGGTTCAACCCCTTCGGGGTTGGGCATAGATATATGTTCATTCCCCCCCAATTTCATTGGAGGCTACCGACAGTTGAACTGCTTCGCAGTTCTTATTGACGTTTGGAATTGATTTAAAAAGATGAGCAAAAGAATCCTGAAGGGATTTAACTATCCCGATTGCTGTAGGAGTCATAGGTGGAACCCGTGGAAAAACGCTCTCTAAAAAAGAACTCCGAGAAGAGTTCAACTGTAATTATCCCGTTAATGAAGTTAATTCAACATTTTAAATTTAAAATCTTTAATCTCAAAACAGCTTCAACTGAAAATCATCCGGTGCCTCAGCCGAGAAATCAAATCTGGGTTGGACTTCCTCATTCTTCAGCCAGGCTTCAAATTCCAAATCCGTTTTCAGCGCATATGGCATTCTGTGTTTGGTATTGTGGATTTCTCTCATAATGCCCTGCGCTTCTGTGGTGATCATCGAATAATAAATCCGGTCGTCGATTTGGTTGAAAATACCCGCAAGTGCAAAAAGTTCATCATCAAATCCGATTTTGTATTTGACTTTTTCTTTTCCGCGGTGCTGCCATTCATAAAAAGCATCACAGATGATCAGACATCTGTTTCGGACAAGATTTCTGTAAGCCGGTTTTTCTTTGATGGTTTCAATCTTTGCATTCAAAGTATAGGTTCGGTATCGTTTATCTCCGCTGCTGTCGGGAATCAGTCCCCAACCCGCCATTTGGATGAGGTCAGGCTCGCTGTTGATGATCACCGGTGTGTCAGGAAATTCAAATCCGTTGTATTGCGCAGAAACGGTGAACAGTTCGGGCTGTTTCAGTTTTGAATTGAATTTCTTCTGAAGACTTTCAGCATCTTTTGTCTGTGAAAAATAATAGCACATAATCAAATTCAAATGTAAGCAATAAAAAAACCGTCTGACGAACATCAGACGGTTTCAGTTTTATACTTTGTCAAATTTT
>JACFND010000010.1 GCA_019455045.1 Flavobacteriia bacterium | reverse complement strand
ACAGCTAAACGAACTTTTTGATTTTGGGTGTTAATTTGCGGAAGTCAGGAAAAAACAGAATTGCAAAAGGTTCGGGAACTTCGATTCAGGAAGTCAACCAGCTGTTGAAACAATTCTCCGAAATGGGCAAGATGATGAAGTTTATGCAGTCTTCGGGCGGAAGACAGATGATGCAGTCGATGGCGAAAAATCAGCCCGGAATGAACTGATTCGTCAGAAACGGGTCAGTATCCCAAAATGAATTTTTGAATTTCTGAAATCAAATCCGGTATTCGACTGTTTGCCGACCGCATAACTCATATTGAAAATTCCCAATTGGGTCAGAAATGAAAATCCTACGCCGGTTCCAAACAGATTCTGACTCAAATCAGAAGCCTTGTTTTCGACAAATCCATAATCTCCAAATACCGAAATATAAAAACCGTCATTCGGCAGAAAACGGTATTCCAGACTTGTAATCCCGTATGCCGAAGCGGTTATGCTTTCTTCGTTAAAACCGCGCAGACTGTTGAATCCGCCGATTCGGTACAGCTCGTTGGTCGAATAATAATCATCGTTTCCAAACAGACCGTAACCCTGAACCCGGGCTTTGATGTAATGATGCGGATGCAGTCTGAAAAGTCGGAAAGCATCCAGACCGATCTCGTACTGACGGCTTTTGTTATCGAGATATTCATTGATTTCGGGATCGTATTCCGTGATTTTTCGATTCAGCGTCTTTCCGATCAGAAATACTTTTGATTTTCCTTCAAAAAGCCGGTTTTGTATCGGCTGAACAAATTCATAACTCAAACCGTAACCGCTTTTGCTGAAATCATCGTACAGCTGCGCCATTTCGGGATGATCGTCCAATACAAAATTTGAACTTTCATAACTCAGATTCAAACCCAGATTTGAATTCATTGTGATTTGATAAAACAGCCGTTCTTCCAGTTTTGTATTCACAAAAGTGCTGTCTCTTTTGAACATATTCAGACTGGTCTGTGTCCCAACTGCAGATTTGAAAAGATAAGGAATCCGAACATTCAGATCAAGTGTACTGCTTTTGTCGGCGGTCGCAATCCAGTTCAGCCGGATTTGTTCCATCGCATTGAAATTGTTGTTTAGTTCGATTTTCACATTTCCGTTCAGTTGAAAATCTCCTTTTTCGTCATTTCCAAAACCGATGATTCCGTCAAAGATATTTGATTTCACCTTGTTGACATACAGATAGATATAAGTCGAATCCGGATTGAACAGCGTCTGTGCCGGTCTGACCTCTTCAATGAAGGGACTGTAACTCATTCTTTCAGAGATTTTATAAAGTTCGGATTCATTGTAAGTTACACCTGTTTTCAAACCCAAAGCATGTCTGATGTATCCTTTTGAAAGTTTTTCATAACCAGACACCCTGACACCGTCCAGCGTCCTTCGGTCAAAAAGCTGAGGTTCCAGTCTGAGCCGGGCTTCACCGTCTTTGTAACCCATCGGAATGATTTTGAGTTCGATAAACGGATAACCTTTTTCTGCATATTTCTGATTGACTTTTTGAATCAGCGAATCCAGATTCCGAACCGGAAACCAGTCGGTTTTTTGATTGAACAAAGTATCATTTTTTACCCAAAGCTGTTTGTAGAGTTTCCCTTTGTTGAGCCAGACATCATTGTTTCGGATTGAATCAACCGAAAGTGTGTAATAACCGATATTTTTCAATGAATCAAGCGCAAAATAAAGAGTTGAATCATTTTTAATCTTTTTCTGAAAATCGGCTTCGTATTTTTTGAGTTCGGGTTTGTAATTGAAAAAATTCAGCAAAGAATCGGTTTTCTGCTGTCCGCTGACAACAGTAATCAGAAAAAATACACCAAAAAAGATTCTAAACCTCACTCTTTTTGAAACGATGAATAATTGATTTATTGTGCGACCGGACATGATGATTCTTCCAAAAATCACGCCTTTTTGGAATAAATCCTGCCGATCGTCTTTAAGAATTCAGGTCCTTTGAATTTCTGATTCATATATTTGAAAATTTCAGATTCTGCTGCATTTCCTTTGTCATATACCTGTTTCAGTCTGTCTGCATAATTCATGAAATCCACATTACCGCTGTTTTTCATCAGTATGTATTCTGCATAAATCGGCAAACCTTCGGTCAGTTTCGGATCAGCATATTTCATGGTCATAAAATTCAGTTTCTGAATCTCATACAATGCTGTCAGTTCCCTGATCAGACAACCCAAACTGATGTTTTTGCTCACTCCTTTTTCAAGATAAATCGTATTCATCACAGCACCAGAATTTTTTCTTTTGTCAAATTTATCACTCACCCTGAAAGGGATGCCCAATGCATGATTCAGTTCGGTCGCGCTGACAAGTTTCAGATCATAAGCAACATTCAGATCAACACCGCAAACGGTATTGAACAGTTTGACAGCCTGAACCGCCAAATCTTTTGCAGTTGCTTCATTTTCGACCGCATTTACCGCACAGTCCTTACAGCGATGAAGACCGTCCTCCATCAGCTGAACCTGATCGAGTTTGAATTTATTTCCGCAATAATCACATTCAACATTTGAACTTTTGACTGCCGAAGCTGCAGGTCTTCCGGTGCTGTATCCCTGACCGATGGCTGTTTTATCAAATAATTTTGAATCTTCCAGAAACTCAATCAGAAATTCAATGTCCCAGCTGATCTGATTTCCGGTCAGACCGTATTTCAGAAACGAAAGTTTGTCCTTATAAAAGAAATTGTTTTTAAAATTCTGAAAATAGGGCGGGAGCACAGCCGGATTGGGATCGCTGATCCATTTCAGATAAAAATAAAGATCGGTCAGTATCTTTTTTGAAAAGAAATTCTGTATCGGTTTCAGAATTCCCAAATCAGCAAACGAATCTTCAATTACATAAAACTCAATACAGTTTTCGGCATTGTATTCAAAATTATTTTCGGGAAATATCCAGGGAACCGCATTTCTGTGCCGTTCGTCAAGATTATTGTCAGACGCAATCAGTATGTACTGGCTTCTCTGCGGGAAAAGTATCGGCAGAAATTCATAAATCAGATGATGAATCCTTGTGGTCAGTTCGGCCAGACGGTCAGTATATTTTTTTGGAACTTCCCACTGAAAATGCAGATAACGGGTGTTGTATTTTCTTTTTGAATCTTCGATAAGACTGTCAAATTCGCCCAAATTGATCAGTTTCGGTGTCTGCTGTTTTGAAAGCGGACTGTTGTAAAATCTGTGGAACTGATAATAATTTTGATAATAAATTTCAATTTCGTTTTCTGTAATTTCTGATGAAAAACGATGAAGCCTTCCGTCTATAAAAATGCCGAGATTGTCTGTACTTTCAATAATTTCAGCCTTTGAATGATTTGAAACACCGATGACTGCAGCCGGTTTGTTGAACGAAAATATATCGGTCGGACGGGTTTTGAGCACCAGTTCTTTGTTGATTTCGCTGTACTGCACATATTCATAACTGATTCCGTCGATGATGATGTTTTGAAGCGGAAGGAAATTTTGAAACAGCAGATATTTCGGTATCTCAAGTATCAGATTTCCGCTGCTGTCTTTCACATTCACCTTTTTCAGGTATTCAAAAATCTCATTGATTTCCAGTTTGTGCCGGTCCATGCTCAGCGCATGCAGATGGTAATAATCGCCGTCTTTGAACACATATCTGCTCTCTGATTTCAGAATTGCATTTTTGCTCACATCCAAAAACAGATACTGGCTGAACAGTTTTTTGATAAATTCAATCACGCTTCCGCCGCCCGGATCAATCGAATGCGAATTGATCAGACTTTTGATAAATTCAATATCGATCTGCTCATTGATCAGCAGTTTGAGCAGCTCCAGACAGAGATTGATCTTTGATTTTGACAACTGAAGTTCAAGCGGTTCTATGGTCGAAGCGACAAAGAAATTGATGTTTTCGGCAAAATATTCTCGCATCAGATGAGGTCTGGAAACGATGCAGACAAAAGATTCGGTTTTGCCGAGATGCATATATTTCTGATAAAGTTTTGGCGAATTGCTAATGCTGTCAAAAATTACCGAAACATGTCTGTCATTGCATTCGGGATTGCCCGGATGATGAACGATAAACGGCAGATTGTTGATCAGTATGCTTTTGAACAGTTTTGACTGATCCGCATTTTCATAATAATTGAAAAGATCATTTGCACTTCCGTCACCGCTTTTAAATGATTTCTGAAGATTTTCCAGTTTGTTTTTGCTCTGAATATAATCCAGACCAAATCCTTCAAAATAATGGATGTGATCGATGTTTTCCATGATCGGAAAAACAGCGAGCTCAATCCCCGGCGCCAGATCAAATTCGTTGGTATTGCCAACCAGGATTTGGTTCAGATTGCTGACACTGTATTCATAAGCGAAATTGATGAAATAATTGGTTTTTGAAGTCTGAATGTTCTGCAGATTGACTTCGGGCACGTCTCTTGAACTGATCCAGGTCACCGAAGTGGCTTCGTCACCGCCCGCACTGTAGTTCTTGAAAAACAATGATTTAAAACTTTTGTTCTGCTGTTTCAGCCAAAGGCTCAGCTGTCTTTTGATACCCAGATTGTTGGCAAGCGAATCATTGAACTGAAAAACCATCAGCAGATCCATTTCCTTCATCCATTCCGAATGAATCAGCTCTTTTGACAATGCATCTTCAGCACTGCAGATCAGTATTCTTTTTGAAAGCCCCGAAGTATCCTTTTTTGAATAATAACCGATATCGATCAGATTTTCGGCCGATGGCATACGATCGGTCAGGATTTGGTTCAGAAAAACCGAAAAGAGTTTCACCACAGAATGCGCATTGTCGCTTTCGGTTTTGATGCCCACACTCGATGGATTGTAAGTGCTGTGATCCGCCAGATCTGCAATCATCAGTATGTTGCCACCTTTTTCAATTGTGTTCAGAAGCAAAGCCGCCACATCGGGAACCAGATCCGTGAAATTGTCCGAACCGATGATCAGATCAATATCTTCATTGTTGATTTTGTCGATGTATTCGGTCAGATAAGCTTCGTTGTTTCTTTGATTTACATTTGCGGTTTCTTCTTTTGAACTGAGATAACCCGAAATCCAGCTGTCAAAAAAACCGTGGTCTTTGTCGAGATAACGCGCAAACAGCTGATAAAAATTTGAACCGGTCTGCTGATTTTCGGACTGATCGGTCAGATTCTGATCTTTGGCCGTTTTCCAGTTGAAATAAACGATCCATTCGAGCAATACCGGAACTGCAAGCAGACTGAGCAGATTGGGCAGAACAAGTAAATAACGGTCATAATAATAGGACGACCATATATTTGAAATCAGCAGCAGTATGACGGCGACCCAAAACAGTTTTTTAAAGAATTTGTGACCGTTTCTGAATCTGATCTTGAAATCGTCGATCACATAAGGCCAGAGCAGATAGTTTGCATATCCTTTTTTTCGTTCGAGCACCTTGTCTTTGTTGAATTTCTGAAGCAGCGGAAACAGTCTTTTGTTGGCTCCGATGATAGCCAGCAACATTTTGAGTCCGATCCAGAAAACGATTACGATCATGCAAAAGGCAAGCTCGATTCTGTAATGCTGATAAAGCGCTACACTCGGCAGATCCGAAGTCAGTTTGTTGTAAAATCCGAGACAGACCAAAATCAGGATAACCAGCAGCCAGGGACGATACCAGCCGGTATAGCGAACATCTTTCTTTCCGTTGAACGAAACATAGTTGAACGCCAAAATCGTAAAAAATATCTCCCAAATCGTATTCATCCTATTTTGATTTTATCGATTTGATAATTCCCAACTGACTCTCCATGCTTTCATGATTTTTTACGGTCGCACCCGATTTTATCACCACACGGCTCTCACGATCAGAAATTCTGTTTCTGACATCTTCAATCGGCGGTAAATCCATATCTGCAGGCAGATTGACCGCCGTCTCAGCGAACTGGTGTCCGTTCAGACGAATCTGATCTGTGATTTCCTGATAAAATCTCGAATACAGACTGTATTTTCGCTGTTCCTCTTCCAGAGAACGGTTTGCATCTTTGAGTTCTTTGATGTTTTTTCGTCTGAGCGTGCTTTTTCTGATATTCACCGACATATTTGACAATTCGGTGACATGATCCTGAAAACGGCTGAAGAGTTCAACATTTTCAAGATAGATATTTTCAAATTTCGAATTGACTTCAGATTTGTCCAAAAACCAGATGATCAGTGCGATCAGCGACAATCCGAAAATAAAAATCAGACCGAAAATGATGGCTTCAAACCAATCTGTGAATTTGTACAACGGCATGCCCATCAGCAAAACCAGCAGCAATACGAGCGGAAAAAATACATGCATATCTTTGGGCGCAGGCAGTATTTTCATCGTATTCATAAAATCATTGTTCAGACCGCCGATCATCTGTCTGTATTTTCTCACCGCCGATTCATATTTTTTTGATCTGCCCGACGAACTCAGTCTGAATTCTTCTTCCTGACGGTTCATGTTATCGATTGCCACGGCTATCTCTCTTGAATTCAATTCATCCCAGGTTTCGGACAAACCGTAATTTCCTTCCAGACTGTATGATTTGCTGATCAGATGACTTTGTGTGCGGATGTAATCCTCAAGCGGCTGTATGCTGTTCTCATTGAGTTCTTTTTTGATCTGATAAGAGTTTTTTCGGCTGAAAAGATGAAGATATCTGTTCCTCATTCCGTTGACAGTCAGAAAGTCGGCCTGTTTTCTTTCATCAATTTTAAAAAAACGGTCGGGATCGATTTCAGAATTGAATTTGAACTGTTTGAGTCTTTTTTTGTTTTCATTGGTCTGTTCCGCCAGATTTTTTACCTGCAGATAAAAACTTTGGTATCTGCCAAAAAGGAGCGCTGTCTTTTCTTCGTCAAATTCAATTTCTTCAATGCTGATCGTCCGTTTGTTGTTTCCGTTGGTGATAAATCCGACCGGATTGTCCTGACCGAAAAAATCAACAGATTCGGTCAGAAAAGCTGTCAGCGATTCATATCCGTTAATCTTTGAATGATTGGTCTGTGAATCGATTGTAAATCTGAAAAGCATATCCTGTTTTCTCAGATAAAAACCCGAAGAAAATCTTTCAAACAGTCTGAGCAGCTGTTCTTTTCTCTGGCTGAAATTGTTCAAATCGCCGATTTTGAGCATCCTCGAAATCAGCTCTTTTCTGAATTCGGCTATACATTCTTTCAGAAATCCCGGAAAAACTGAATTTTCGTCCGAATGAAAACCGTTCAGTATCCGGTCTTCAATTTTGAGCATCATATTTTCGACCAGTTTTTTTTCGGTTTCGGTCACCGGCTGATCTGACTGTTTGTTTTTGAGATCAAATTTCTCGCTGATGCATTCTTCAATTCCTTTCCATTCCGGCCATTCGATCAGATCACGGTTGACTTCTCCATATTCGATCTGACCCGACGAATCGCTGATTCCGCCTTTTTCATCCAAAAACTGAATCAGTTCTTCAAGTCCGACCGCCTTGTTTTTGATCGCGAAATACTGAAATACGATTTTGGACAGATCATATTCGCTGAAGTGTTTTTCAAATTCTTTTCTGAGATAATAAATTTTAGAAAATGTAAAAGACGAATATTTTCCAAAACCGGTAAATTCCCAAGGTTCATAATCAAAAACGATATTGATTCTGAGTTTTTCGTATTTGTTTTTCGGATCGAGCCGATACAGATCCCAATGGTTTTTGAGACTGATGATTTTTTCTTTCAGCACCGCCTCTTTGTGTCTGGGACCAACAGGCAGCTGTTTTCGGGTCAGCTGATTGAACAGCAGTATCCTGCCCGAACTGATCGCAGGCAGGAAATAATACAAATAGTTGTTTGCATTATAATTGGTTGAGAAATTAAGTATGTAACCTAAATTCTTCATTTTTTAAAAGAAATCTTCCAGTTTGTTTTCAAACAGTTTGCTGACCGTCTGTCTGGTCAGCGGAACTCCGCTGTCCTTGATTCCTTCCAAAAGTTTGCTGACGATTGAAACACACTGATCCTTAGTGTTTGCACCTCTGTCGCCTGCAACCGAAGCAATGGTTTCAATGATGATTTCAAGCACCAGACTGATGAATTTGCTGTCGTCCTGCGCATTGGTCAGATAACCGCTGAAAACCGAAATGAGGTTTTCGTTTTTGTGCGGACCTTCGGCAGTGAATGTAAATCTTCTGATGTCCTTGATCAGCGGTATGCTCAGCATGCTTTTGCCTTCCATACGGATCTGTTCCCAAATGTTTCTTGATTTTTCAATTTCTGATCTGAATTTTGAATTCAGACTTTCAATCAATTGTTCATTGTTCCAAAGCGATTCGATCAGCAGTTTTTTGACACTTGATTTGATGGGCTTTCCGTTGTCATCCAGCATAAATGCAATTCCTCTGTCGGTATTGTATCCCCAGGTCGGCGTGCCCTGATGATCGATCAGTACGATATTTCCGGCTGCCAGTCCGTATACAAATGCGCTGAGAATGTTTTTCTCGTAGGCATCCCGATTGACACCCAGATCTCTGAAAAATCTTGGATTGTTCCATCTTTTGTCAAGATGAGGTGTCGGCAGATTTGAATCTTCCTGAATTTCTTTGATTCTTTTTCTGTAATAGGTGTAATAAATTCCTTCTGTCGAAGCTGAATAGCTTTTTGACATATCCAGAGGCGCGAATTTCGGATAATTCGAAGGTACGCTCAGTACCATTACCGAATCTTCCCTGATGATTTCGGTTCGGTCAAAATAGTCGGAAATGATTCGGTTTGCATTGTTTTGTCTGCTTCCCGGATTGTTAAACAACTGGTCTGCATCATTCGGTGTTAAATTCTGATATTCAACACATTCAGGATGCAAAGCCCATGAATTGATTTTTGAAGCCGCAGCATCATATCTTGCCCCGAACGGTGTTGCCATCCGCTCAGCATCTCTGCATTTCTGACTCATAAACGAAACCGGTTCCACACCGTCGAGTTCTGCCTGTTTCCGCATCGCTTCGATGATGTTGAATCCTGCAAAATCATTTTTAAAATCTGCAGTCAGCTGTTCTTTTTGTTTTTTGACCACCAGTTTGCTGAAGATGTTGCCGATCCGTTCATCCATACGGTCATACATATAACTCAATGGATTGCTCAGCTGCTGAACCGTTCTGCTGTACAGTTCTTCATAAATATTTCTCGAAATGTCCTCCGGAAAAAAGATGGTGTCTTTTTTTGCAATCACTTCGTCATAAATAAAATCTCTGTGTTTCTGTTTTGAAAGTATGTTGATCACCGACGGATCGCCCATTGAATCATCTGTGATATTGACCAGTGAATTCTGTTCATTCTTCAGACTGACCATCACATTCGGAATTCCCTTGAACAGCATTTCCAGATTGTCGATCATCTTTTTGATCTGACTGATCAGACCGTCAAAAACATATTCTTCCAGTCTTTCCAATGCAAAATCTTCAAGCGTTCTCGCCTGATTTTTTGATTTTCTGACATAATCTGCTTTGAAATCAGCCAATTCAGTTGATTTTCCTGTCAGTTTTGCAAATTTGGTCACCAGAGATTTGCTTCCGTTTCTGTAAACCTCATAAGCTTCAATCGCGGTTTCTATGTGTGTATCGGGACCGCTGCCGTCTTTGATGTCATAAACATCTTTGTACTGTGAAATATTTGCCAGCTTTTTGTCATTGCTTTCTTTGAGCATTGCGGCATTGTCTTCCAGTTTTTGAAGCAGTTCGTAAAAGAAATATCTCAAAGCCAGCGGATGCATCGCCTTTCCTTTTTCGAGCAGATAACCGTTGATCCTGTGTCTGGCTTCGTCCCAATGATAATCAGGGCTGTTGATGTCTTTTGTGAAAATTTCTTCCAGCGCAAGACTTTTGTTTTCGTCCACAAAATTGAAAACTTCTCTCTGAAGCGCTTCCAGCTGGTCTTCCACCTGTTTGATATTGGTTCTGTCATTTGCTTCGTCATTTACTTTTCCGGTAAATGATTCGTTGTGATGAATCCTTGCCAGAGCGCTGATGTCCGCATTTGAATCTCTCAATCCTCTCAGATATTCAACGATTTCGTGCAACAGATAATCCGATTTGCTGCCGATGATGTCCAGGGTTTCGGGATCTTTGACCTTGGTGCTTGACCAGACGCTTTTAAAAATCACCTGTTCGGTTCCCATTCCGTTTTGTGCAAGCGAATCCACATTGCTGATAAAGAATTCGCCAAGTATGGGTTCTTTTTTGAAAATTCCTTTGTTGGTATCGATCCGCCATTCATTGTGCAGTTTTTCAAAATCAAGATCGATCTTTTGCCAGGTGGACTGAAGATTGTCTGCAAGTCGTCTGACCGAAAAATACTGAAGCAGATTTTCGATCGGATAGACGATTTTTGAAATTCCTGTGGACCCGTATCTCGAAGCCGAGCCCTGTTCGATCTGTCTGAAAATCTCGTTGATTGCTCTTGATCTTGTTTCCGAACCTGCCGGACTGAATGCGTTCAGATATAGAAATTCGGATATTTGTCTGCTGTAATTTCTGATAAACTTCAGATTGTTTCCGTCGTTGTTTTCAAAATCATACAGAAAAACCTGATTGAACGGAATTGAATTGTCTTTTGAAATAACGGTTGGGACAGTTGAAAATCTGCCGAATTCAAATTCGATTTCATCACCCGGTTTGATTTCAAAAATCCCGTTCAGTTCCTTGATGCAGGCATAAGTATTTGCCAGCACATTGGTCATTTTGGTCGGATCGGCAAGATTGATCGAAGGATCTCTCAAAAATACATCGCCGAGCAGAAAATAACCCCAGACTTTTGGATTTGTGATATTGTTTCGCATCAAAATTTCTCTGACCAGACAAGCGGTCTGAAGAAATGATCCGGCGCCTGTTCCGCCCGCGGTACTGGTCACGATATGGACTTCTATGATATTTCCTTCGCCGGCGCTCAATGAAAGCAGTTCGCTGATTGCTTTTTCGAGCCGATCGAGCTTTTTGTTTTGTACCGCATGTGAAAATGCAAGTCTTGACACCACACGAATCTGTCCGGCGCCGTCGTTGATCGACATTTGGGTCAGCTCGGGCGAATCGGTCGGAAACCATTGTTCCACCGTGCTGCTGCCTTTGATTTCATCAATAAAATGGCCGACGGTTATATTGGTTGTGGCACTGGTCTGAATCACATCTTCGGGTTTCATGATTTCCCTTCGTTCGCTGACTTCGCCCGAATCTGTGTCCAGCGCAAGAAAACGAACCTTGTTCAAATCGTCTTCATGCTGAGAATGGTTTCTGAACCGTTTGAATACATCCACCACGATGTCAGAGCCGAGACCGCCCAAACCGATGATCAGTGTTTTTGGAAATGTTGCCATAGTATCGTATTTAGAATAAGGATTTAATGATTAAAATTAATGCAATAAAGAAATAAGCCAATAAAAGTAAGATAAAAATTCCCAATACAAATCTGAATGCGGAAATATCGTTGCCCGCTTTTCTTGGGAATGCATAAGACAGGAAATTTGTTGTTTTTCCGACCGCCAGCCGCTGATGGGTGACTTTCAGTTCGTTGTTTTCATCGAGCTGAATGTGTCTGTCTTTGCTGTCCGGATCATAATTCACGCTTTCCATCGTGCTTTCGTTGAAACTTGCTTTCGGGAAATAAACATAGTGCATCGACTTGGCTGCAATGAACTGAAGCGTCAGATCGATGTTGTGAAAACCGATCGTATTTTTTTCGGTGACAAACGGATTGAACCATCTGTTCAGCCAGGCCATAAAGCCTGATTTTCTCAAATTGAAATCAGAAGTGATATAGGTCGGATTCAATGTTTTTCTGGAACTGATGTTCGGATATTTGAATACGATTCTCGAACCGTTTCTGAATCTTTTCTTTCGGCTGATCAGGATCAGATACCAGCTCAGCAGCAGACTTCCGATCATAGAAAACAGCAGCCAGGCGCATCTTTCCATCCATGATTTTTCTTTGATGATGTCAACGGTCAGTATTGCCTGTATCGGCCGGTAATATTTTCCGTCGATGGTCATTCCTTCTTTCGGATCTGCATAAAAATCGATTTTTAACTGATCGGGAATAAAACAGTCGCACCATTGGCCTCTCGGTTCAATGATCAGATCGATCCAATTGTCTTCTCTGAACTCCATCCGGATGTTTTTGAAAATCGCTTTGTAATTGTTGCTCAGTTTGATGTCAAAATATTCGGGACTGATCGGTTCACCGGTCTGTTCGTCAACGATCCGGCTCGAAATTCTGCCTTCGCGAAGCAGATTGTCAAGTGAGATTTCGCCAAAATGAAGATACTGCATAGGCAGCGGTTCCAGTCTGGGCGGTGGCGGCGGTTTGCAGTTGTCTGTTTTTACAATCTTTTTCTGACCCGAAACCTTTCTGAAATAGCCTTTGAGCTCGCTTTCGATCGTATAAGTTGTCGTATTTTTCACAGTCGGAATACTGACGCTGAAAACGCCGCCCGAATATACCGCATGATAAGTTTTGTGATCTGAAATCACTTTGACATCTGTCTTTTTCAGCAGTTCTTCCGGAATCTGATTTTCCTTTTGATTGATTTCAAAAAAGATTTCGGTCGTATTGTTTTCTTTGCAGATTCCGTAAGTGTTGTCGTCAATTTGGGTGATCTGCCCGTTTTGGATGGCAAGATTGAAATTTCCGATTTCGGCTTCAACGATCGGATAGATTTTCAGCAGATTCGGATCGATTGCTTTGTCAAAACAAATTTCGATTTTTGATCCTGACGGAATTTTACTGGTCACTTCATAAATTCCGGAGCTCATCAGTCCCATCATTCTGTGTGCAAAACCTTCATTGGTCGGACTGCCGAGTTCGTTGAAATTCAGCATTTTTCCGTTGACGCTGATCGATACGATTTTTGGAAGATCCGAAAGTTTGGATGAAGCCTGTACCATCAGTTTCATATTGTTCACTGTCATTTCGGTGGTGAAAGACACGCAGTCATCAACCGCCAGCAGCCGGTTGGTCGGAATTGCACTCACGCCGGTGATCTCTTCTGTAATCTGGTTGATTGCATTGATGATTTCCTCGGTAGAAGTTACCTTATAGATTTTTCCGATATCTGAACCGTGAAAATAATTTTCAAAAGATGAAATCTCTGATTTACTTGAAATCGTTTCCAAAAACACTGCTTTGACATTTCCAGAATCGACGATTTTTGTGAAATTATCATAGGTAAGTTTGTCCTCAGCCCAATATCCGTCACCGATGATGAACGCATCCTGATTCAGTGTTTTGGGTTTGACAATTGCGTTGAGTTTGTCGATGTCCCAAATCTCGGAATATTTGAAACCGCCAAATTCATTCATCCGTTTTTGGATCTGTTTGTAATCGTTGTTGATCTCATAAGTTTCAGAATTGACCACAAAAACGATATTTCTGTTCTGATTGAGCACAGCCAGTGTTTGGGCGCTGTAATTCGCAAGATTGTAACGGGTACCGGTCATGCTGGGCGAAACATCGAGCGTGATGTAGATCGGACCCTGTGCCGCAATAAACAAAGGTTTCAGAAAAAGAAAGAGCAGAAGGATCAGTTGTTTCTTGGTCATAGTTTTATGGATTGACTGTCTGGCAGAGATGATTCAATCGGATTAATTCTGAAAAAATCGATTGTAAATTTGACCAAATTAATTTAAAAAACCAAAATATCGGTTGATTTCATTTGGGCTGAATTTCGATTCGAAACGGATTTCAAAGATTGAAAATCAAAAAATCAAATTTTTTGAATCAAATCATACGGCATTCATTTTCCATAAATCCGGCAATGATCTCAGGCGGCTGATTCCACCTTTCAACCGTCTGATCGGTTAGTACAGGAAGTTTTGAACTGTAACCGCCGATTTCGCCGGTCGAAATCCCAAAGACAACTTTTGAAATCTTTGTCTGACGGATGATGTAACTGCACATGATACAGGGCTCGTGCGTCGTATAAAGCACACAGCCGGACAGGTCTCTGTGACCGAGCCGCTGACAGGCATCACGGATCGCTTCAACTTCTGAATGAAAGCTGATATCGTTTCTCGCTTTTACCGATTCAATTCCTTCACCGATAATTTGTCCGTCTTTTACAATGACCGACCCGACCGGACTTTCGCCTCTTTGTTTTGAGATTTTTGCAAGCGCTATGCAGCGGTTCATAAAGGATTCATCCGTAATATCTGAGAATTCCATTTTTAATTCTTTTTCAATTTGACTTCATACAGATCTTTTCTTCTGTCACCCAATGTTCTGACAGATCCGTTGTAATGCAGATCCTTGAGCAGCATTAGATCAACGTCGGCTATGATGGTCATTTCTGTATTTGGAGTTGCTTCTGCTTTGATTGCATTTTCCGGAAACGAAAAATCGGAAGGCGTAAAAACTGCAGCCTGACCAAACTGTATATCCATATTGCTGACACCCGGCAGATTGCCCACACAGCCGGTGATCGCCACATAACATTCGTTCTCGATCGCCCTTGCCTGAGCACATGCTCTGACACGGTTGTATGCGTTTTGAGTATCCGTGAGATAGGGGACAAACAGGATCTTCATTCCCTGATCTGCAAGCAGTCTCGGCAATTCCGGAAATTCAACATCATAACAGATCAGCAGACCGATTTTTCCGCAGTCGGTATCAAAAACCTTGATTTTTTCACCGCCTGTAAAACCGTAATATTTCTGTTCGTTGGGCGTAATATGGATTTTCTGATAGGAATCCGTTTTTCCGTTTCTGTGCAGCAGATAGGAGGTATTGAAAATCTGACCGTCCTCAACCGTTGGCATGCTTCCCGCGATGATGTTCACATTGTACGAAATTGCATATTCTGATAATTTCTTTTTGATCGGTTCTGTCAGCTCGGCGAGTTTTCGCATCGCTTCGTGTTCCGGCAGATCGTTGTAAGGCGCAAGCAGCGGTGTATTGAAAAATTCGGGAAATACTACAAAATCTGATTTGTAATCAGCAAGTGCATCAATAAAAAATTCAACCTGTTCATAAAATGAATCCAAATCTTTGAAATGCCTCATCTGCCATTGCACCAGACCAAGCCGGATGATGCTGTCGGTCATCGCATTTCTCTTTTTTGAATAATAAATATTGTTCCACTGAAGAAGCGCTGCATATTCCTCAGATTCCTGATCGCCTTCCAGATAATTTTTCAAAACTTTGATGACATGAAAATTATTTGCCAGCTGAAAATTCAATACCGGATCGTGGATTTCCTTTGACCGGACCTTTGAAATGTATTCTCTGGGCGACATTTCTTCGCTGTAATTGTGATAATTCGGAAGTCTTCCGCCGATTACAATTCCTTTTAGATTTAACTTTTCACACAATTCTTTTCTTGCCTGATAAAGTCTTCTGCCCAAACGCATTCCGCGAAATTCAGGATGTACAAAAACATCGATTCCGTACAGCACATCGCCGTCTTCCGTATGTGTGTCAAAACTGAAATTTCCTGTAATTTCCCTGTAATTGTGTTCATCACCATACAATTCATAAAGCACGATGATCGATAGTGCAGCCGCCGCCACTTTCCCGTTGACTTCCACACAAAACTGACCGTCCGGAAACAGCCGAATCAGTTTTTCAAGTGTTGATTTTTTCCAATAATCTTCATAATTGCCATAAGCCTCAATCATTGAATCAATCAGCTGTTCATAATCATCAGCCCTTAATTTTCTTACTTCAATCTTCATATAAAAACATTCATTTTGGTTGTCGGTAATTTAATGAAATAATGTCAGGATTTAAAATTCTCTTTTTTCAAAACGCCAAGCATTTTCTCGCTGATTTCAAGCATCCATCTCAGCTGACCCAGCACCAGATGCGCTTCTTCGAGTGTCTGTTCCGAAAGTTGATAGCGTTCGTCTGCAAACACATCTTTTAATTCCTTACCGTAAGTCAGCCGGATGATTTCATCTGCACTGAGTTCAAAAACAGGATTTTCGGTCTTTCCGTTCAGCAGATCATCCGCAGTCAGCAGATTTTGAAGAATCAGTGAGATAATCGAATTGAAATTCTCAGAAGCCGGTGTGGTCGGATTGTTGACCGTATAAGTTCCCAAAGATGCGGCAGCCACCAGAAAGCTGTGACTGAGCAGTACCAGTTCAAAGATCTCATTCTGATTTTTGTGTTTGTGCTCGGGTTCCTGTGTCATCCGCTGAAAAGCAGCATTCAGTTCTGAAATCGACAGAAAGGCGTGTTTTCTCGACAGTCTGTATTCGGGACTGAGTTCGCCTACACGATTGTAATAAACTGCAATCTGTTCCAGATAATTTTTTTGAGCAATCAAAGTATCCGAAAGTATGTTTTTAATCGATTTGAATTCCCATGCCGGCCACAGCCAGATGTTTCCTGCAACCGCCAATGCTGCACCGATCGCTGTATCGACCAGTCTGAAACGGATGACGCTCAAGACATCAGGCGTCAGCAAGGCGTATACAAATACGACACTTAACGTGATGTACATTGCGGCTGTGCTGTAATTTCGCTGAAGCATCGCAAAAGCAAGCGTCAAACTGATGGCCGCGAGTATGCCGTAAACCACCGGGCTTTGAACCGAAAACAGTATGATCAGTGCAATTCCGGCGCCCAAAAGCGTTCCGATTGTTCTTTGTTTTGATCGGGTTTTGGTCAGTCCGTAATTTGGCCGCATGATTACAATTACTGTCATCAGTACCCAATAATAATTGTGCGGATCGGCGATCAGACCGACGATGCTGCCGATAACCATGACCACCGTAATCCTCAGTGAATGCCTGAAAATCGATGATTTGAAATTCAGATTTTCAATCAAAACTTCCCAATCATAAGAGGTACTGCTCACAAATCGGCCGAGTTCTTTTTTTCTCAGTTCTCTCAATTCCTGATTGCCCGCACGGCTCAAAAACTGTCTGATGTTTTTGATTTTCTCGGATTGCTGTTTCAGGTATTTGATATAATTTTTCAGCGTAAGCAAATGATTATCAAACTGATTGTCAAGATTCTTTTCAAGATTTCGAATGTGACCTTCAATTTCTTCAATCAGTCGGTCTCTGTTCTGATCGGAAGGAATATTTTTGGGCTTTGATAAATTTTTTGAAATTGATGTCAGCTGAACACTCATCTGACTGAGCAGTTCCTGAAAATCCCTTTGTGCACCCGGAACGTTTTTAAACAAACGATCCGCATTGTCATAATCTACAGGATTGCTGACGGCAAGCTCAAGTATCTCAATCAGTTGAATAAAAATCAATTGCCTGCTTGAAATATAATTTGATTTCCAAAAATGTCTTTTTTCTGCAAACAGCAGCTCGCGAAGAACTTCGTGAGATTCTGTCAGACGGTTTTGCAGCTGTATCAGTCTGCCCAAATATTTGACCCGGTCACAATCGGGATTGATCAGTTTTCTGCGGATATTCATATATTTTGCAGTCAGCCGGATGGTTTCGGACAGACTTTCTTCAATCATGCTTTTTGGAAAGATCAAATGATAAATCAAACCAAAAAACAGATACCACAATCCGCCGAGTCCGATCAGCAGTGCAGCCGTCCACACCGGCAATTTCTCTGCAAAATTTGACAATGCAATCACCAAAGACAGCAAACCCGAAAAACCGACCAGCGTAGCACGAAAACCCCAGACCGAAAGATATGAAATCAGAAAAGTCAAAATACCGATCATCGGAAGCAGCAGCCAGACCGATCCTTTCAGATAACCGACAATAAAAAATACGACGGTTGCAATCACTGCAGAAAGAAAAATGCCCTGAGATTTCAGTTTGAAACTTCCTCTGGTATCGCTGGGTGAAGCGAGCAAAACGCCTGTGGTAACCGGAATGCAGTATTGAAGCAGATCAAAACGAATCCCAATCAGAATCGGAATCGTCATCGCCGTACCGCCCAAAATTGCTCTTGAAAAATCGGTGCTGCCGATGAGCTCCCGGCTGAGTACAAACTGAAGTTGCAGATATGATTTGATGCGTTCCAAAGCCTTTTTTTGACAGCTGCAAAGATAGGCTTATGCGGCGTTAATAATTACAAATTAAAAGACAATTCAATGGGGCTGAGTTTTGTTCAAAGAGGTGTTTCACCTCATTAATAAAGGATGTTTTCTTCCTTTTTTCAAAGGGGTTTTTTCCTGATGGTTCAAATTAATTTAATTGTTAATCTTGTCAGAAAGTAATATTAACGTTTTATTAAAATCGAATCGTGTGAAAACAAATAACCTTAAAATAATCTTTCTGCTGATTTCAGCCACTTTGTTTTCAGTAAGTGTCCGGTCGCAAAAAATCGAATGGCAGCAGGTTCTGGGCGGCACCCGAGTTGGAGATAAAAGACATTTTTGTTTATGACAATATGGAAAGACTGACCCGACATACACAATCACTGAACAATTCTTCCACCCAAAATCTCATTGCACTGAATGAATACGACAAACTCGGACAGCTGAAGATTAAAAAAACAGGCGGCACCCAGAACGGCAGCGACCGCTGGCAGCAGGTGGATTACCGCTACAACATCCGCGGCTGGCTGACCGATATCAACGATACGGGACAGCTGCAGAAAACCGGACAGCCTGTTGATCTGTTTGCATTCAGGATCAACTACAATGAACCCGTTGCCGGATATTTTCAATCATCCGGTGCAGATGTGCAGCCGCTCTTCAACGGCAATATAGCCGAAACGTACTGGCGTACTGCTTCTGACAATATCCTGCGCGGTTACGGCTACGATTATGATGAACTCAACCGGCTGGAAAACGCATACTACCAGAAACCGAACTCAATTACTCCCCTGCCTCAGACCTTTGACGAATACCTCTCTTATGACCTGAACGGCAACATCACCGGACTGCAAAGATATTCGGGTGACGACAGCCCGACCGGGACCTTCCCTGCAGATGATCTGGACTACACTTATTTTACCGATTCCAACCGGCTCAAAAGAGTGTCGGATTCCACAAACAGCAGCATTGGTTTTGACGACGGCAATACCACCGGAGACGATTATGAATATGATTTGAACGGGAATATGACCCTTGACCGCAACAAAGGAATTACAACTATTGTTTACAATCATTTGAATCTGCCCATAGAAATTAATGGAGCTCAACCAAAAAAATTGAGTATCTTTACAATGTTCATCCTGTCAAATAATTTTAAATTTGATTCAAGTGTTTTACTATGTTTACATTTTGGAAAGTGAGGCAGACAGTAAATTCTATACCGGATATACATCAAATTTAAAATTAAGACTTGAGCAACACAACAAAGGTCAAGTTGAGTCAACTAAAGCAAGAAGACCGTTAAAACTCATATATTTTGAGGGGTGTTTAAATCAGCAAGATGCTACCCATCGTGAGAAATATTTAAAAACCCATTACGGCAAAATGTTTATCAAAAATCGGCTCAAGTCTTATTTGACAGGACAAGGGTGTAAAAGTACAGAAGAAAGTGACTAACGGTGCAAACATAAAAACAACTGATTATTTAGACGGATTCCAGTACAACCAGCAATTGCTTGAATTCTTTCCACATTCGGAAGGTTATGTGAAAGCAACTACTCTTTCGCTTGGAAATAATCCCAACTATGCTTTTAATTATGTTTACAATTACACAGATCACCTTGGCAATGTCAGACTGAGCTACGCCAAAGACCCGCAAACCGGAAACCTGAAAATCCTTGATGAATCCCATTATTATCCTTTTGGTCTGAAACATCAGGAATACCAGGCAAGCAGTTTTACAACCAACCCGATTCAGGGGATTATCATTGCACCGGTGGCGAATAATCCGTTTAAGTATAAGTACAACGGGAAGGAGTTTCAGGATGAGTTGAATCTGAATCTTTATGATTATGGAGCGAGGAATTATGATCCAGCAATTGGGAGGTGGATGAATATTGACCCTCTTGCAGAGCAGTCAAGAAGATGGTCGCCATTTACCTATGCGCTGAATAATCCGGTGTATTTTATTGATCCGGATGGAATGGAAGGTACAGATTGGGTTCAAAAAAACAATTTAATTTATTGGGACAAAAACATAACCAGTCCGGAGCAAGCTGAAACCCAAGGGTTAACTTACATTTCCGATGGGACTGATAATTATACTTATCCTTCAGTTAATGGTACGGAAGTCACTTTGGGCGAGAACGGCAATTGGACAGAGTCATCTACAGAAGTTGAAGGTGGGTTACTTAGTGCTATTTGGAATCATCCACTAACAAGACTAATTACTGGAGATAAAATAAGCTTGAATTATGGGGTCTCAGGCGGTAGTTTATTTGGTGCCTCAATTAGTGGTGGATTGGATATAATTTTAAGAGGACCAGATGCAGGAGTTTATTTTGATCCAGGAAATACTGGTTCACTCGATGCTGTATTCGGTGCCGAAATTGATGGTTCATTCACATTTGGAAAATCTTATTTCACAGGAGATGTTTCTCAAATGACTTTAGATTCCACAATTGGATCCTCTATGCATGTAGAAGGAGTCGTAGCCGAAGGTGTCGGAGTAAAAGGTTCTATCTCAATTTGTGAGGCTGGAAATATAAATAGTATAAATAATAGGTGGATTTCAATAAATATAGGCCCTGTTGCAGGAGGAGGATTAGCTGGCAAGCTTGGAGTGGAATGGTCAAATACAAGAGTTGGAGTTGGTTTCGATGGCAAAGTTAGGGTTGCTAATGCATTAGAGGAAAAATGAAACGAATACCATTAAATAGAAAATCAATTGAGTATTTTGTTTTTTTTATACTGATTTACATAATTTGGTTTATAACCGCGTATAATGTAAGAAAAACAGATATTGAACACAGTTCATTATTGGGAGTCGTAAATGATGTTCATACAAATTATCGTAACAAATCAGAAGTGTATATTAAATTTAAGGATACTGATAAACTAAACCAACTTTCATTATTATTTAATGATCGAATCCATAAGGATAAAAATATATTATTGAAAGGAGACTCTATCTGTAAAAAGATGTTTACCCAAGGCTATGACGTTTATAGAAAAATTGATAAAGAGTATGTCTTTTTATATCATATAGATTCAAAAAAATGAAGAATGTTTTTGTAAGTAAACAACGAATAATATTCGTTATTTTAATAGTAATTGTTATATGGAGCACAAAATCATACATCCGTAATAAAGACAGTTTTCAAAATACTTTAATCGGCGTAATAGATGAAACCAAACAAGTTGGAAAAAACTCATATCTGATAAAATTTAAAGGAACCGAGGAGTTCAATGTTTTATCAAAAATTAGAACAAAAGAAAAACCAATAAAAGGAGATTCTATTTACAAGCCTCTTTCTTCAGATGAAATATCAGTATATAGAAAGGATAAAGAAAATAATTATAGATTAATTCAAATTATCGATAGGAAATGAAAAATCATATTTTTTTAGGCTTTATAATCTTATTTGCAAGCTGTAATTTAAATACGGTATATAAAAACAGGGAGTCTGATTTAATAGATGCAGAGAAAATTGCTAATGAGCTTTTTAAAAATATAGACTCTGGTGATTTTGAAGAAGCTAAGAGATTATTTGGCAGTAAATTTTTTAAATATAGTTCTGAAAAGGACTTGAATGATTTGTTTGACTCCATAAAAACTCTTGGAGAAATAAGAAATAGAAAACTAATTGAGTGGAAAACTATTGTAGTAGAGGGTAAAAATACAAAATCAGATTATCTTCTAAGGTACAACTCTGTATTTCCTAATCACCAAGCTGAAGAGTTAATAAGTATGGAGAAAGAGAACGATAGAATAAAAATATATGGTTTTCAAGTTCATTCTAATAGCTTTGAGTAGTATAATAATATTGAAGCATACAGATTCCTTCTCACATAATCCCCTTGCAATTTAGTTCATTTAATAAACACAACTAAGGGAGTGAATCAAATAATCCTATATTTTAGAATCAACATCCAAAGATGTTCAACCTTCCCTGAAAACCACCTCACAGCTCATACACCATCGTAAAGGTCAGTGAGCCGGTGACGGTCAGTTTGCCATTGCCGTCTGCGGCGACAACGATGTTGTTGGTGGCTTCCGGCCATTTGGCATAGCCGGGCTTGGCCGGCGGATCAGGATAGATCAGTGTTATATCAAGCCGGTGCAGAAAGCAAAGGCTGCATTGCTCACCGTAGTAGGTTATGGCAGAATCATTCATATCATCCAAAAAATCTTTTTGGTCGTTGTTCAAAATAAATGCGCTTTTTATCCAGGCTCTGAAATCTTCTTTGATAGATTCGGCCTCTGCTGCAAGCTGCGTATTGGTCAGCGCATAGAGTTCATCAAGTTTGTCTTGCACTCCGGCAGGAGTAAACGGGTATAACGACATAGCTGTACAATTAAATTAAAATACGAAAAACGGATTAGTCGTAAATATAGTAGCCTAAAGAGAACACAATAGAAAATGTTTTGGCGCTGTTTTTGGCGCGAAGCAGTCCAAAAACTGTGACAAAACAGAGAGAAACCTTTTCAACAAAACCAACCGCTCATTTTGAATAAAATCATAAATTGGATTTTAATGAATAAACCTTATCCGAAAAGAACCAAATGGAAAAGGTAAACATCCACATTCCTCAATCAATATAAAATTATAATTGATGAAACCAGCTTCTTAAAAACCTCACTTTTAAATTTTTATAATACGGCACACCTCAGAGTAATTGTCCCAAATGTTTCCAAATCGCCAAAACGGCACAAATATCCGCCCGGGTCACAGATTTCTCCTTCCGTACCAAAAGGACACAAATGTCATTTCCAATGACTTGCACATTCAATTGTTTGTCAGTAATTTAGCCTGAAAATAAAAAATCCTGATGCTGAGATACTCCATAGATCATTTATGGATAATGTATGGATAAAGCATGGATAGTGTATGAAATAATGTGGCCAAAAAACCGGATAAGAAAACTTATTTTCGGGGATGTACTTCTATATATTCATTGAGAATACAGATTTGGTTCAAACTTCAAAAGAGGCATTTATTTTATAAAAATGAACCATAACAGAAACGACTCGGACAATATCAAACAGTTTGAAAATATAATAATTAAACCCGTAGTGCATTATAAAAAAAGTTGCTCAAACTACTAAAAATTAATATATTGTATTGACCTTCAAATAAATACAATTATGAGCAACTTTGAGGCAAGTTATGAATTAATTCTGAAAGTATTACGAGAAATATCTTATAACGATAATTTTTATTTTAAACCTATAATGCCAAAACTATCTGACATAGAAGTGATTAGTTTAATCAGTTAAATACAACAATAAAGTGAATCTTCCTGTGAAAGCGTTAAATTACAATATTAGAGTTGATACAACTTATGTAAAATAACAAAAGTCCTGAGTTTGGCGGTATCAGATTGGGGCATGGAAAAAATTGATTATCTTTAACCTTAGAAAAAAAACGTGAAAAATCCTTTCTACATATCATACGCAGACATCATCAGCCAGTTGAGTTCTGAACCCTGCAAGAAATGACGGTACTTTTCTTTGTATAATGTATTGATGTATAATTTAAAATTCAAAATTTAAAATCTAAAATAAAAATGACATCAGTCTGCGATATTTTTTTATTTCAGATTAACCAGTTTCAAATAATCATTGATCACATCATTTGGAACCGCCACCGAAAGCACATAGTGTTTGATCTTCCAGCCGTCGTCGGTCAGCACGACCACACCCGAACCTCTGCAGACACCCATCCAGGTATCGAGCGTTTCATCAAACCAGCCTAGTTTCTGATCGTCATACAGATAAATATGTCTTTCTTTGGTTTTAAAATCCCAGGCGGAATCTCTTTTGAAAATTTCCTTTGCCCAAATCTGCATTTCGTCTCTTGTCCAGTCTTCGGTTTCGTCCGTACCGAGATAATGAGCATCTGCAGTCATTGAACCAAAAAACAGTTCAGCATCAGCCGTTGCAGCCGCTTTGTGCCAGTTGTTCATCAGTGTATTGATCTGGTCTTTTGCGGTTTGCTGTCCAAATCCGATCAAGCCGAATAACAAAAACAGGGCAGAGGTGAGGATTGATTTTTTCATTTGATAAATTTTTTAAAATAAAAAAAAGCCGGTTTTGATTATTCAGTCCAGACACCGGCTTTTAATTGATATTGAGTGAATTTGGTATTACAGTTTGATGATTTTTTTGGTCAGATTTTGTTTTTCGCTGCTGATTTGAACGATATAAGTTCCTTTTGACAGTTTCACCGGAATTTGGGTTTGTCCGTTCAGATTGACATTTGATTTGCCAAAAACGGTTCTGCCTGACAGGTCGGTAATTTGAATGCTGCCGTTTTTAATTTCTTTGTCAGTCCAAATTCTAAGCACATCTCTAACCGGATTTTCGATTTTGATGCCCGAAATTTCAACATCTGATGTGCCCATTTCCGGAATCAGAATTTCGGTCAGCGCGAATAG
Organism: Flavobacteriia bacterium; assembly: GCA_019455045.1. Lineage (GTDB taxonomy): Bacteria > Bacteroidota > Bacteroidia > Flavobacteriales > Weeksellaceae > Moheibacter. The sequence goes on along the minus strand of JACFND010000010.1, from coordinate 35,105 downwards.
TACATTTCCTTCGTCCAAAAAGATATGCGGCTGATTTTCATCAGGTATGTAATAATTGACAAACGGTGTGTTGAGCCCCGATTCAACCGGATCGTACAGATTCTGTGTACTTGTGATCGCCATTGAGCTGACCGCCGGAATAAATGAAAAGTATTCGATCTGAAGATTGTCCAAAAATTCCTGAATCATATCATTCTCGGGTGCGTTTTCAGCAATTGAAGTCATATCGAATCTTCCGCCCGGTGATGCATCCAAACCTGCCGTATAGGACGGAGACTGAGCATTTGCCATCGATTCATAAAGGGTAATCCATATAAAAACCCACAACTGCCCTTTGAAATTGCTGACCTCAAGGGTTTGTCCGGCATTGGGTGTAAAGTGAAGCTCAATAATTGCTCTTTGGGTCGAAGTGAGATCAAAAGTATGATCGATCACGGTCATTCCGGGCGTACCGTTCGAAGTTCCGTCGCCTGCACCGTTGATGATCGCCACATTTCTTGTATTTTCGGGAAAGCCCATTGCATCGAGTTCATTTTGAAAATCATCTCTGAATCCCGGACTTCCGTCCGGAAGCAGTTTGCTGCCGTCAAATTCAAATTCGCTGCCTGCCAGCAGATGACTTTCAAAATGATCGATCAGCATTTCACGCGCTGCAGGACTTCTCAGCATGCCGTCCACAATTCCCTGAACCGATTCGTCGCCAACCGGTCCGTATGCCATATAATTGAACAAATGCTGCATTCCGATCGGAACATTTGCGCCCAGATGCGGTGAATCAAACGACAGATAAAGTCTTGCATCGTGATCCATTCCGTTCATTTCCATGTATTTGAGTGCATATCTTGAAATCAGTCCGCCCATGCTCGGTCCGATGATCACATTTTGTCTGTTGCCTTCTTTTTGTGCATTGATCTGATTGATCAGTTCGACCAGTATCATTGCATTTCGCTGGATATAATCTGCGCCGCCGTCAACCACAGTCGAAGTTCCCGGACGTGTATAAACCGGAAAATTGAGCAAAATCACATCATAACCTTCTGCACGAATCAGATCTGCCAGATTTTCGCCTGTTCCGCCAAAATCAAGCATATGATACATTGCGTCGATATTTCTGCCGTCGCCCGGATCAAAACCGTCGATCAGAATCACCGGCCGGTCAAGGATTCCGTCAACCGTATCCAAAAAGATTTCGTATTCACCGATTCCCTGAAAGGCTTCGGTTTCGTCATATCCCTGAAAAGCGATGGTCGAAGTGATGGTATGGATTTCATCAGGTGCAAAATTTGTGTCCAAACCTGAGCCTGATGCAAGTTTTTTATTTCTGATTTCAATTCCAAATGACTGAATCACAGCTTCATCGTTGTCAAATGTGATTCTGTATTTGATGCTTTGATTTGAGTTTTCTGCAAAATAAATCTGAAAAGGAACATCCGGCTGAATGACTTTCCATTGGTTATCATAAACCTCTATTTTTGAAATATTTCGGTTTGAAAGATTAAAAATCAGATCATTTTTCAAAACAAAAACAGGATGATCGGTTTCGGCTCTTGCCAGCAGTGAACCCATCAGACTGACTTCGTATTTTTCAAAAACTTCTGAAGGATTTGAATTGAGCACAAAATTTCCGTTGGCATTCTGATTGACTTTTCCGGTTTCAAAAGAAGATTTTTCTATGTTTTCAAAGTCTGCAACCAGCAGTGAAAGCAAAACCTGATTTTGACTGAAACCCAGATTTCCCTGTTCTTTCAGCCATTTTGAATCGGGCAGTCTCTGCTGAAAATCAGATCGGCTGATTTCGCTGAAAAGCTGTCTGTAATAAATTGCAGAAATATTTTCTGTATTTGGCTGGGTTGCCTTTGAAATCGGTACCACCCGATTGTAAAGTATCTGTGTTTCTGTTTGATTCTGAAGCAGATCAAATGATTTGTCCTGTGCAAATCCGATGATTGAGATTTGAAGGACGGAAATAAGTAAAAATTTGAGTCTCATTGAATTGAAAATTTATTAGTGAAAGTACATATTTTTTTTCAATCCGAACCGAAACAACCGGTCGAATTGTGAACACAAAAAAAACAGGATTTGAAAAAATCCTGTTTAATTTTTTGTTTTAAAATTTCGGTTTAAACCTGAATCACACCCGGATTGTAAGATTTTTCAATCGGTGAATGATTCGCAGCCTCGATCCCCATCGAAATCCATTTTCGGGTGTCCTTCGGATCGATCACAGCATCTGTCCAAAGCCGCGCCGCAGCATAATAAGGACTGGTTTGACGGTCATATCTTTCCTCGATTTTTGTCAGCAGATCCTTTTTTGCTTTTTCATCAATGACTTCACCTTTTTTCTTCAGCGAGGCCTCTTCGATCTGAAGCAGTACTTTTGCCGCCTGTTCGCCGCCCATCACAGCAAGTCGGGCGGAAGGCCAGGCAAAAATCAGTCTCGGATCATAAGCTTTTCCGCACATTGCATAATTTCCTGCACCATACGAATTTCCGATGACCACCGTGAATTTCGGCACCACTGAATTTGAAACTGCATTCACCATTTTTGCACCGTCTTTGATGATTCCTCCATGCTCAGATTTTGAACCGACCATAAAACCGGTCACATCCTGAAGAAATACCAGCGGAATTTTTTTCTGATTGCAGTTCGCAATAAAACGGGTTGCTTTATCGGCTGAATCAGAATAGATTACACCACCAAACTGCATTCCTTCCTTTTTTGATTTCACCACCTTTCGCTGATTGGCAACGATTCCGACCGCCCAGCCGTCGATACGCGCATAACAGCAGATGATCGTCTTTCCGTAACCTTCCTTGTATTCTTCGTATTCTGAATGGTCAACCAGTCTTTTGATGATGTCATGCATATCGTACTGTTCGGCTCTGCTGACCGGAAGAATTCCATAGATTTCATCTTCATCTTCGGCCGGAGGAGCAGGAGTGGAGCGGTTGTAACCCGCTTTGTCAAAATCACCGATTTTATCGACAATTGATCTGATTTTGTCAAGCGCATCCTGATCATTTTTTGCTTTGTAATCGGTTACACCCGAAATCTCACAATGGGTTGTTGCACCGCCAAGTGTTTCATTGTCAATATCCTCACCGATTGCAGCTTTCACCAGATAACTTCCGGCAAGAAATATTGAACCGGTTTTATCGACGATCAGTGCTTCATCACTCATGATCGGCAGATAAGCACCGCCAGCCACACAGCTGCCCATCACGGCCGCAATCTGTGTGATTCCCATCGAACTCATCACCGCATTGTTTCTGAAAATTCGTCCGAAATGTTCTTTGTCGGGAAAAATTTCAGCCTGCATCGGCAGATAAACACCCGCGCTGTCAACCAGATAGATGATTGGCAGTCGGTTTTCAATTGCAATTTCCTGAGCTCTCAGATTTTTCTTTCCGCTGATTGGAAACCAGGCACCTGCTTTTACGGTTGCATCATTTGCAACCACAATACATTGTTTTCCCGATACATAACCGATTACGACAACCACACCGCCTGCAGGGCATCCGCCTTCGTCTTCATACATTTCATAACCAGCAAAAGCACCGATTTCAACCGATGGCCGATCTTTGTCTAACAGATAATCAATCCGTTCACGGGCGGTCATTTTTCCGCTTTCTTTATGTTTTTCGATTTTTTTCTTTCCGCCGCCCAGATAGATTTGAGCCAGTTTTTTTTTCAGATCCGAAACCTGAAGTTTGTTTTTGTCCTCTCTTTGATTAAACTGTAGGTCCATTATTTTTTGATGATATTAAAATAGGTATTCAAAATTAAAAATTAAGATTCGTTTTTGATAAAGCTTTTGCAGTGTTCGACCAGTTTTGGAAAAAACAGATTGAAATCGCTGTTGAGCCGGTCTTCAAATTCTATCAGTTCGCTGACTGCTTCATCGATATTGTTATCAAATTTGCTTCTGTGTCTGATTCCGTTCAGCGTTTCACGAATTCCGTCGTAATTGCTGTAATTGTGAAACCAGTCGTATTCAAGCAGATGTTTTACGATGTACTGAAGATTTGGCGAAAATTCTTCAAATTTTTCGCGAAAAAGCAGATAACAATCACTGACAAATTCTTCAAAATCATCATCTGTATATTTTTTCCAGTTCTTGATCAGAAAATAATCATACAGCACATCCACGATGACCGGCGCAAATTTCCCGTATTTGGCGTGAAACAGACGTGTACTGTTTTTTACGATTTCGTTTGAATCTGTATAACTGTCAATCGAACGGTGAAGAAGTATCCCTTTTTGGATTCCCGCCGGATAATCAAGATAATCTTTTACACGCACGATTTCGCCGTACAGATTGCCGATTTGCAGATCCGGATTGTGAAACGATAAGAACTGATGTGCCAGAAAATTCATAGTCAGTGGCAATTTAGGATTTATTTCCAAATTTTTTCAGAATCAATCCGGTTTTTGACCGAAAAATTATTCTCTTTTGAAATAATCCTCAAAACTGCCGTCTTCGTAGAAAATAATCACCCTTTTGATTTCGAAATGATCAGGATTTGATTTTTGACCTTTATATACAGGTGAATCTTCATTTTTTGAAATTTCAGGTTTTTCAAATTCTGAATCATCAAAAAGAGTAGGCTGGGGGACAGCCGTTTTTTCGAAAAGGTTTTCTTTTTGAATTTCAATTTTGGATTCTTCATCCGTTTTTTGATCCTCTTTTTCGATTCCAAAAATCAGCCAGTCGGTGTCGATTTCGGGAAATTCATTTTTGATTTTGATCAGAAAATCCAGACTCGGATTATTTCGGCCGGAGGTGATATGTGAAATCGCTGATCGCTGCACACCGATTTTGTCTGCAAATTCTGAGGGTGTGAGACCGGATTTTTCGATGATTTCTATGATTCTTTCTTTTGGTTCCATTTTACAAATATAAACAGTTAATTTACATTTCGCAACTGTTTAAATTCATCGATTTCTGACAGAATTACTTGAATCATATTAAGATTAAAACATTAATTAAACGTAATTATAAAACTCATTTATAATATAATAGGCAATTCAAATAAACAATAACTATTAAAATGCAGCTCGTGCGACCAATTGTCAGTTTAATTTATTTACAATTGTAAATTACAAATGTAAAGCAAAAAATTGATTTGATTTCTGACCATATTTTTTAAAATTCAACACAGAGTTTATTGGTGAAAATTTGATGCGCTTAAATCGTCTTAAAATCGATTTTAAAAAATTGTATCTTCGTTTTATGAATTTGACCCAAGTGTTTGAGGAAATTTATCAGGAAATCAGAATTGAGGATTTTGAATCCAGATTTTTGCCTTTTTCGAAATTGAAATCTTTTTTGGATTTGAATTATCCCGAAAAAAAATTGATCGGAAAATCATTTTTGGACAATGACATTTATCTGATAAAAATCGGAAACGGAAATCAAAAAGTTTTTGGCTGGTCACAAATGCACGGAAATGAATCGACAGGAACGCGTGCGATGTTCGATGTGTTTGAATTTTTAAAATCAGAAAACGAACTGAGCCAAAAAATAAAAGAATCGATCAGTCTGTATTTTGTTCCAATGCTGAATCCTGACGGTTCCAACCGTTACAGCCGCCGAAATGCCTGCGGAATCGATCTCAACCGTGATTATGTCAAAGAATCCTCGACCGAAATCAGAGCATTAAAAAGAACGGTCAATGAAATCAAACCCGATTTTTTGTTTAATCTTCATGACCAGCGCAGTATTTTCAATGTCAGCGGAAGTTCAAAACCTGCAACGCTTTCGTTTCTTGCACCTTCGCCCGATGTACAGCGTTCGGTGACAGCTGCCAGAAAAAAGTCGATGGATGTGATCGGTTATATCTACAAACAGCTTGAAACCGTTATGCCCGGTCATATAGCAAGGTTTTCGGATGAATTCTATCCGACTTCGACCGGCGATAATTTTATGAAAGCCGGATATACAAATCTGCTGTTTGAAGCCGGTCATTTTCCGAATGATTATCAGCGAAACGAAGTCAGAAGATTCAATGCGCTGGCGATACTGCTTGCGCTTGGGAAAATTTCGGATTCAAAAGAAGATGATTCAGAATTGTATCATAAAATTCCCGAAAATGACAAAAAATCACTGGATATCGTGCTCAGAAATGTTTCGGTTAAATCAAAAAGTGCTGAATCACTGATCGATATCGGAATTTATTTTGAAGAAAAACTGAATTTGGACAAACAGGAGATTGAATTTCATTCAAGAATTGAAGAAATCGGTGATCTGTCCGCTTATTTTGGTCATCTCGATCTGGATATGGAAGGCAGAACCTGGATTGGAAAAGATGCGATGTATCCAGAAATTGGAAAACCGGCTGATTTTTCGGTCGGAAGCATTCATTTTGAAAACGGAGTCTTTAAAGGTTAATCGAATATTCATATCTTTGCAAATCAAAACCCAACGATGAAAAACAGCTTACTCCTAATCGTTTTTACAATACTGATAACGGCTTGTGAAGGGCCATATATATTTAACAGAGTGGTGAAAAAATCAAATGGTGAAAAAGAGCTGCTTGGCGGCGTGAACAGAGAGGCATTTAAAAAAGCGCCTTTTTCTGAATGGTTTGATACCGAATATGATTCGTACAAAGCAGATCAGAAAATTACAAAAGAAATCAAATCAAAAATCAAAAGATATCGGGTCGAAGCCTTTGTCGGCAGCTGGTGCGAGGATACACAGCGCGAATATCCGAGATTTGTCAAAATACTGGATGAAGTGAAATTTCCGGATCAGCGGCTGCTCACCTTTGCGGTCAATGAAAATCTGAAAAGTTTTTATGGCGAAGAAGCCGGAAAAGAAATCACCCACGTGCCCACCTTTATATTCTACAAAGGCGGAGTTGAAGTCGGCAGGATTGTTGAAACGCCGGTTTCGGGCAGTTTGGAGGAGGATATACTGATGATTGTGAATGAGAAACCGCTGAAGCCCAACTATACAGAAGATTGAAAAAATTACTGTACATATTTTACGGTCTGCTGATCGGAGTGATGGGAACTTACATCGTCATGAAGAAATTTCAGACCCGTTCCACTTCAGAAAGCAGCCATTCGATTGCTTATGAAATCAAAAGATTGAACAAACTGATCGTTGCCGAACAGAATTTTTCGGATGTCATTTCGCACAAAAGCAGCTGGCATATTCCCGGTCTTGAAGATTATTTCAGTTTTGACAAAAAAGTCCTGCTGATGGTCGATGCAAAAGTGCAGGCAACCTATGATCTGAACAAAATGGATGTTAAAATTGATTCCGCAAATAAAACCATCTATATCAATAAGATACCCGAACTGGAAATCAAAACTTATCCGGATTTTAAGTTTTACGACATGGATCAGAGCCGGTTCAATACCTTTAAAGGTGATGAACTGAATGAAATCAAAGAACGGGCGGTTAAAAAGATTGAAGATTCAATCGATAAGAAGCAGTTGGAAAGCGATGCGCATGATCAGCTGATTCAGAATTTGGGTGAAATTTATCTGCTTGCGAAGGCGTATAATTGGAAGATTGTTGACAATACGCCCTATTCAAAGGAATTGTCCAATAAGTTTTATTAAAGTTTTATCGTTTTTGTAATGGTTCGACCGCCTTCGGGGTCGGATCCTCTCAATTTCTAAATATTTCTATACACATTTAACCTCTTCGAGGTCATGACGGTAGGGAAGTTATAATATGAATTTTTTTAAGTTTTTGAAAAAGATATAATTTCCACAGTTAATTGAATTAAAGCCTTCTACCTCTATTTCGATATGCAATGGTTCGACCGCCTTCGGGGTCGGATTCTCTCATTTTCAATAAATTCTATACACATTTGACCTCTTCTAGGTCATGACGGTCAGGGAAATTATCTCAAATAAAATTAAAAGAAATTATATCGGAAGTTTTCTCGAAACCAGCCAGGAAACCGTTCCGCCGATCAGCAGCACGGTTGCGGTGACCGTCAGATAATTCAGAATCGTAAATTCAAACGGAAACGGCACAAACGGATTGGCCATCACCAGATGAAAACTGTTCTGCATCCAACCGATGATGCTGCCCTGAATCAGACCGATGACCACCGAAAATAAAGTGATCAGCACGCCGGTCTGAAAAAATATCTGTTTGATGTCTTTGAGCGGCATACCAAATCCCCAGATGGTTTTGATTTGTTCTTTTTTGTCGATGATGATGATGATGATCGCGCCGGCCAGATTGAATGATGCGATGATGATCACCAGTGTGAATATCAGATAGATAATCAGATTTTCGACATTCATCACCTTTAGAAAAGTCGCATCCAGATCCTGACGGGTTTCGACCTGAATCTGATTTCCAAATTCTTTTTGAAGTCTGGTTTTTGCAGTTGCAGGCGTTGCGCCGGCTTTGAGTCTGACTTCAATGGCATAAGCAGAATCGGGCTGCAAATTGAGCAGGATTTGTGTCAGCTCGATGGGTGCAAACACATATTTGTCAAACTGATCATTGATGATGAAAACACCGATGGGCGAGGCCACCGCGGTATTGAAAGCTTCTTCTTCGGTTTTGATCAGACCGGTTCCGGGTTTGGGCATCCTCAGCCGTGCGGTATGCTGATGGTCGATATACATCTGAAGCCGTCTTGCCACACCGTCTGAAGCCAGGATTTCATAAGGATTTTTAAAATCAAAATAACTGCCGTAAACCACTGCAGTATCGACTTTTACCACATATCTGTAATTCGGGTCGATGCCTTTGATGTATGCAATATCCTGTTTGTCGTCAAATTCGATTGAAACCTTTTCTTCGATCACTTTTGAATAGGTCAGCACCTGAGAATCATCGTCAAGAATCTTTGTAATCTTATCAATATCAGGCAGTTCTTTTCCTTTGATCGGCGAAACCCTGAGATCCGGATTCACATTGGTGAACAGTCTGATGTTCATTTTTTCAAGACCCGAAAAAACCGACAGTATGATAAACAGCGCACAGCTTGCGATGGTGATTGCAAAAACCGCAATCGATGTGATGATATTGACACCTGTAATCTTTCGTCTCGAAAACAAAAATGAAAGCAGACCGATAATCAGCGACAGCAGACCGGTTGAGAGCAAAATCAAAGATGCAAAACCGCCGATATTGGTTTTTGACAAAGCGGTAAACTGAATGATAACCGCCGGAATTGCACACAGAACAGCAATCAGCAGTCCGACCGGAAGTTTTTTTCCCGGTTTCAGTTTTTTCAATACTCGATTAAAAAACAAATAGACGATCAGAATTTGAATGAGTATATAGCAAAAACAGACCGAATAGATCATCAGTCTTTCGCCCATTCCGATGGTCAGATCGCCATAAAGTGAGGATTTGAGCAGTCCGACAAAAGTATTCGACATATAGATGAGTGTACCGGTCAGCAGCGCCACGATGCTGATCAGTGCAATGCTGATCAGCAGGGTATAGGTGTTGTACCTTTTTGCTATATAGAGCGATACCTTGTTCATTTACAGCTTCGGATTGTTGCCTTCGCCTCTGAGTGCTTTTTCAATCTTTTCGATATCGTCGAGCGAGGTGTCGAGATAGAACAGCAGTTCGGGTGTGGTGCGCATGTCTTTTGCAGCAGTCTTTGCGATCAGCGAACGGAAATAAGGCGCTTTTTCTTTGATTTTCTCAATGATTTCCATTTTGTCTTTGGTCGGAAAAACGCTCAGATAGACTTTTGACACGGACAGATCGGATGACACCCGGACCGAGGTCACTGTAATCAGTATGCCCGGAAAATGTTCGCCGGCTTCTTTTCTGAAAATCTCTGACAGTTCCTGCTGAAAGATATTGGCCACTTTTTTTTGTCGGTTTGTTTCCAAAACAGCTTTTATTTATTATGCGAAATTAAGGTTTTTTTCATTAAGGCATTGTTTGATGACGGTTCAATATTATTTTTGGGCGAAGGCTGACGGCGGTTTACTTTATACGATATACAAAACCTGTCTTTCGTTCAAAACCATCCCAAATTTCAGCAAATAAAAAAGCACCTGTATTTTTACAAGTGCATTTAATTTTCGTGGTCCCACCTGGGCTCGAACCAGGGACCACCTGATTATGAGTCAGGTGCTCTAACCAACTGAGCTATAGGACCGTGAGATTAACGGGGAAACCCTGCCTTTCTCTATGATTTTTAGGGATTGCAATTTTACAACAATCCGTTTAATTGTACAAACTCTTTTTCGGAGCTTTTTTAATTTCCTTATCAGGTTTTTTAAATCTTCGTCTCACATCAGACTCCAATTGATTATAAAATGATTTTCTCTTATCGAATTTTGTTTTCTTAATATGTTTATAATCATGTATTTCGGTCAAAATTAATTTATCAATTGGTCTTTTAAAATCGGCACTTTTTAAAAATTTGATTGATCAGTACTAAAAAATTCATCTGTGGTCAATCGGATAATTAAATTATTAAATCTTTGGAGCAACTGTTTCGTGTTTATTTCTAATCTGACAAAATAAATAAAAATTAATTTTCATTACATTTAAATATAATTGACTTTCAGTTTGTTCCAAATCAAAGAAAAATACAATCGACTTTAATTTTGACTTTCAGTATTTTATTATTGCTTATTAATTTTTAAATGATTACAAGAATTTAAATTATTTTCAATAGGTTTGTTCAAATTTAATTAAAATCAACAAGTATGAAGAAAATCTATTTAGCAATTGCTGTTTGTTTCGGCTCTCTGGGACTAATGGCACAGAATTCTTTTGTCAGTGATGGAACGGTGAATTCAAACAATTCCCAGGTAACCATCCATGATCTTTTGGACAGAATGGGAACCATCGGCAATTCACTTGGAGAAGTGGGTGATTATTTCACTCCTTCCGAACAAAGAATGCTGAATCACCATTTCAATCAGAATCCGGAGTTTGCTCCTGTAGTTCTTACCCATGCACCTACCCAGAACATTGCGGCAGGCGCAGGTATTGCATGTGCAAACTCGGTTCGTTTCACAGACAACAATCTGTATCAGCCTTTTGATTTGCCCGGAGAATTTGGTATAACCAATGGTCTGGAAATCAGCGCTGTTGAATTTGCGTTTGACGACATTGTTACACCAACAGGATTTCCTGTTACCGTAAATCTGTATGAAATTGACAATGCAAGTGATTTCCCCGGTGTATGGGCTTCCATGACACTGGTGGGAAGTGCAGTGTACAATGCCAGCAATTCGGATGCATTTTCAATTGTCAATGTACCAATTTCAGCTGAAATTGCAGCCGGAAAATCATTGGTAATGGAGTTGGTGCTGATCGATGACGGAACTGAATCCAATTATACCAGAATGGGTGTAACCCAGGATACCTTTACAGGTGAAAGCTATATCATGGCGCCTGAGTGCGGTGCAAACACACCGACTGCCTTTTCTGCTTTGGGTATTGGTGACAGAACCTTTATCTTCAACATCATCGGAGACGATGAGCCGGGAGGTGGCGGTGGAACTGCTGTTACTTATGTGTACGGAATTGACAATGCAGCACAGAGCTTCCTGAGCTTCAACCCTGCTGATCCTTCAGATTTCACTGATATCGGACCTTCTCCGATCGGAGCAAGCGGTAACTTTGAGAATGCAGGTTCAATCGATCCGAACGATCATTCAACAGCTTATGTACTGTCAAACGACAATAAGTTTTATCAAGTTGATGTGGCAACCGGTGTTTATACCCAATTGGGTACAATTGCGCCAACAGGAGCCGGATCAAGTACTTGGACAGGTGCGGAATTCAATCCGGTTGACGGCGAGCTGTATGCAATCGCTTCTGACCTGGCAAATACTTATCTGTTCAAAATCGACATTTCGGGTCTGACTGCTCAGAACATCGGTCTGACCGGAAATCCGGGTTCAATCTCACTGATGATCAACGGAAACGGTCAAGGATTTACACACGACCTGGTAGATGATTCATTGTATGCAATCGATCTTTCAACCGGAGCAGCTACTTACATCGGGCCTCTTCCTTTTGACGCAAACTACGGTCAGGGAGGTACCTGGATGGAAGGTGACGATGATGCGGTTTATCTGTCAGCATTCAACAACGGAACATTCCAGGCTGAATGGTGGAGAATCGACACTTTTGATGCTTCAGGAACCATGCTCGGAGCATTCCTGAGAAGCGGTGCGCTGATGCAGATCGGATGGTCTTCTGCGATTACCGAATATCTGGGTGTATCTGATCAGTCAGTTGCAGGATTCAATTTCTATCCGAACCCTGTTAAAAACATGATTTCACTGAGAGCTGAAAAGAATATTCAGTCTGTTGTATTCTACAACGTTGCAGGACAGAAAATTCAGAGTGCGAAAACCAATACCAATTCAATGGATATTAATCTTTCAAATCTCCAGCCCGGTCTTTACATCATGAGTGTAACCATCGATGGCAAAGTAACAAATCACAAAATTCTTAAAAAATAAGCTTTTTTAAGACTTTAGAAACGAGAGACCGTCATTTGTGGCGGTCTCTTTTTTTTGTGCCGTTTCAAAGATGTTTTTTAGATTTGTAAGCACTGTAAAAATCAGATGATGGATGAATTCAGCAAAAGAATAGATGAAAACATAGGACGGGTTCCCGATTTTCCTTCGCCCGGCATTCAGTTCAAAGACATTTCCACACTGTTTCAAAATCCTCAGCTGGTCGATGAAATGGTCGAAGTCTTTGCAGCTTTCAGCAGAGGAAAGGTGGATGCGGTCTGCGGAATCGAAAGCCGCGGTTTTCTGTTCGGACTGCTGATTGCCCAAAAGCTGAAACTTCCGTTTGTGCTGATCAGAAAAGTCGGAAAACTTCCGCCGCCTACGGTCTCGGAATCCTATGAACTCGAATACGGAAATGCAGTCATCGAAATGCAGCCAAAATTTGTCAGGCCGGGAATGCGTTTTCTGATTCACGACGATGTGCTGGCAACCGGCGGAACCGCAGAAGCAACCGCCAGACTGATCCGAAAATGCGGCGGAATACCGAGCCAGTTCAGTTTTATCGCCCAACTTTTATCGCTGGGCGGAAAACAAAGACTTCTTTCGTACAGTTATGAAATTCAGTGTCTGATTGATTATGACTGATTATTCAATCACAAATTTGTAGATATCATAATCGCCCAAAATCGGCGAAGCACCCAAGAATTCGATATTGTCTATCCGATATCCGCCACAGCTTCCCGAAATCGATGAAGATTTGACCTGAAAACCAAATTCGATCAGTGGTGATTCAAAAGTATAATCTTTAGTTCCGTTGTACCAGCCGATTCCGCCGACGGTGATCCGATTGTCTTCTCTCAGAATAAAACCGACATTTTGGGTTTGATCATTTCCAATCATTTCTTTGATTTTGATATCGCTGATTTTGAGTTCACCGTTTTCGATCAGATTGTTTCCGTCCGAATCCGTAAATTCAAATACAACTGCTGCAGGCGGCGTAAAACAGAGGTTGTAATCATCATCGCTGCTGCATCCGGCTGCAATCAGTGAGAATCCGAACAGGATCAGAAACAGGAAAGGAATTCGATATTTCATTTCAAGAGATTTGAGCCAAAGTTAAAATTATAATTCAAAAAGAAATTTCAACAAACAAAAAATGTAATTTGGATGGATCTGAAAGCAAATGTTTCCAAAAAGAATGATAATGGTTGAACTCCTCCCGGAGTTCTTTTCTTTTGTGTGTTATTCCCACAGGTTTCACCTGTGGTTACTGATAGTTAAATCCCTTCAGGATTTTTTAGTTTAAATTTTTGAAACAGATGTTCCAGCCGGAACCGCGAAGTGGTTCAACCATCCCGATAGCTATCGGGAGCCCCCCGATGAAATCGGGGTTAAAATATACGTCATCCCAAACCAACCCGCGAAGTCGGGTTGAACCATTAATTTTCATTTAATGTTATAATTTATTAAATCGCGAAAAATTAAAAATTAAATTTTCTTCCGCTTTGTAACTTTTTGACGAAATCACTGACAAATGTATTAGTTAAACAAGAGTTTCAGATAAATGATAAAGATTCGGAATTTGAACAAATCGTATATAATGGGTGCCAACAAGCTTCATGTGCTCAAAGGAATCAATCTGGATGTGGATGAAGGTGAGTTTGTTGCGATCATGGGCGCATCCGGTTCGGGAAAATCCACACTGCTCAACATCATCGGTATGCTCGATACCCACGATTCGGGTCTATATGAACTCGCAGGTGTGAAAATCGAAAAGCTGAACGAAAGAAAGGCAGCCAATTACAGAAATAAATTTCTTGGTTTTATTTTTCAGTCCTACAATCTGATTAATTTTAAAAATGTTGCCGAAAATGTGGCGCTGCCATTGTACTATCAAAACATCAGCAGAAAAAACCGTTCACAGATTGCAATGCATTATCTGGAAAGGGTAGGACTGACCGATTGGGCACACCACATGCCAAACGAACTTTCGGGCGGACAGAAACAAAGAGTGGCGATAGCCAGAGCACTTGCTGCAAAACCAAAACTGCTGCTTGCAGACGAACCGACCGGTGCGCTTGATTCAAAAACATCGGCAGAAGTGATGAAACTGATACAGGAAATCAACGACGAAGGAAAAACCATACTGATGGTGACCCACGAAAACGATATTGCCCAGATGTGCAAAAGAATCGTAAGACTGAAGGACGGTATGATCACCGAAGATATAAAAATCGAACAGCGAAGACTTTGAAAAATTAAATGAATGAGAAATGTTTGATATAGACCGCTGGGCAGAGATATGGGCTTCGATCCGGAGCAACAAACTGAGGACGATACTTTCGGGATTTACCATCTCGCTTGCACTCTTTGTCTTCATTGTGCTTTTCGGTATGGGCAACGGTCTTCAAAACGGTTTTCAGCAGGAATTCTTTCAGGCGGGCGCAATGAACATCAACATCTTCGGAACACGGACTTCGGAATCTTTTGGCGGTTATCAGAAAGGAAGACAGATACAGCTGAAAAATGCGGATTTGAATTATGTCATTGACAATTATTCTGACAAAATCAAATACATCAGCGGTGAATTTGATCAGTCGCTGATGGTGAAATACGGCGGCGAATCGGGCAGTTATGCCGTAAGCGGTGTCAGTCAGGATTATCTTGGAATGACCAATATCAAGCTCGAAAAAGGAAGATTTCTGAACAGCGACGATATGAAAGATCAGAAAAAGACAGCCGTCATCGGACGGATGGTGGTTCAGGATCTGATGAAAGGACGCGAAGTGGTCGGCCAGTTTATCAATATCGGTTCGGGCATGTATGAAATCGCCGGCGTTTTTTCGAGCAATACAAATGACGATCGTGTGGAAAGACAAATTTATGTGCCCATCACCACTTTGCAAACGATATACGGAACAGACGAGCTGCCGAGCATCACCATTGCACCGAAAGACGGAATGTCAACCACCGAACTCGGTCAGTTTGCAGACGATTTGAGAAGCGATCTGAAATCAAGACATACCATCAGCCAGACCGATCAGGGCGGAATCAGGGTTTGGGATTCGTCGGAACAGATGAGCGATACCAACGCATTTTTCTTTGTGCTGACCATCATCGTATTTGTCATCGGCGGCGGAAGTCTGATTGCGGGTGTGGTGAGCATCGGCAACATTATGGTTTTCAGCGTGAAAGAAAGAACAAAGGAAATAGGAATCAGAAAAGCATTGGGCGCGACGCCCTACAATATCATCACACTGGTGATGCAGGAAGCAGTGATGATCACGCTGCTGTTTGGTGTGATTGGGATTGTTGCCGCGACGCTGCTGGTTGAAAACATCAACCACGGTTTGGATTCTTATTTTATTTATGATCCGGGTGTGAGCACCGGCTCGCTGGTTATGGCCTGTGTGATTCTGTTTTTTGCAGGATTTCTTGCAGGATTTCTGCCGGCGAGATATGCTGCCAAAATTAAACCGATAGACGCATTGAGAGACGAAGCATGAAACCGATTATATTCAATACTGACGCATGGGCTGAAGTGTATGCAGCCATTCGAAAAAACAAGCTGAGGACGATGCTGACCATGATCGGTGTTGCCTGGGGAATGTTTTTGTTTGTCGCACTGCTCGGTGCTTCGAGAGGTGTACAGAACGGTTTTGACAAATTGTTTGGCAATGCGGCGACCAACAGTCTTTTTGTCTGGATGAATCAGACGGCTGTTCCGTTCGAAGGTTATCAGAGGGGGAGAATGCTCGAACTCAAAATTGAAGACCTGGAAGCGCTGAGACAGAATTTTCCCGAAATCAGAAAAATCGCCCCCAGAAGCATGGAGCCCAATGTGGTGATTCAGTATGCGGGCAAACCCAATAATTATTCGGTGGTCGGAGATTATCCCGAACAAAACGAAATGTTCCCAAAACCGATCATCAAAGGCAGGTTCATCAATCAGGATGATATCAAATACAAACGAAAAGTATGTGTGATCGGAAAAGACAATCAGACCGAAGTCTTTGGACAGAATGTGGATCCGATCGGTAAGATGATACAGTTGGGAGACGGTATGTACACAGTGATCGGTGTTTACGGTCAAAGTGCAATTTCATTCGGCCGGTCAACCGATATACAGATTCCGTTTACCACTTTTCAGCAGGTTTACAACCGTCAGGGAGTGGTCGGATTTGCAATTATTAATGCTTATGACAATGTGGATATCGTAAAATTTGAACAGCGTGTCAAAGATTTTCTGAAAAAACGAAAAACGGTTTCACCCGACGATTCGCAGGCGATCGGCGGATTCAATCTGGGTGAAAATCTGAACAAGATGTTTTCATTTATGAAGGGACTTCAGCTGCTTGCGATCATCGTTGGTGCGTTGACTCTGTTTTCGGGTGTGATTGCAATTGCGAGTATATTGTTGATTACGGTTTCGGAACGGACCAAGGAATTTGGAATCAGAAGGGCATTGGGTGCAGTTCCGTCTCAAATTCGTTCACAGATTTTGCTTGAATCGATTGTGCTGACCACCATAGCCGGACTTTCCGGAATTGTGGGTGCGACATTTGTACTGTATGTCATCAACACCTTTGTGTTGTCGGGCAATGAAAACAGTTTTCCGTTTATAAATGCTTCGGTCGATGTAACAACTTTGGGTGTGTCGCTACTAATTATGGTGATTATGGCGATGGCCGCCGGACTGATACCGGCACAGCGTGCCATCGCGATCAAACCGATCGATGCGTTGAGAGATGAATAAAAAAATTTAATGAGAAAATGAAAAAAGGTTTAAAAATTCTGCTGATCATCGGCTTTATACTGGCGGTTGTACTTGCCATCGGCTATATGTACAAAACCAGCACCAAGGAACTTGACAAATATGAAACTGCAGATGTGGTCAAACGGGATATTGTAACCAAGGCAGTTGCTACAGGTTCTGTGAAACCGAGAGAGCTGATTGAGATCAAACCGAATATTTCGGGTGTGATTTCACAGATTCATGTCAAAGAAGGGGATGTGGTGAATTCGGGTGATCTGATTGCAACATTGAAAGTAATTCCAAGTGTGAGCAGTCTGAATTCGGCTCAGCAGCAGATCAATTCGGCCAGAATCACACTCAGCAACGAAGAGATACAGTTCAACCGAACCAAATCACTTTATGAACAGGGGGTGGTTCCAAAACAGGATTATGACAATGCGCTGACGAGTTACAGGATGGCACAGCAAAATCTGAAAGAGGCGGAGAGCAATTACAGGATTGCACAGACAGGTGTTGCACCCGGACTTGAAAATTATGCAACCACTCAGATTCGTGCGACCATTTCGGGTATGATCCTTACCATTCCGGTCGAAATCGGGAATATGGTTCAGGAGATCAACAACTTCAGCACCGGTACCACCATTGCGACCATGGCAGATGTGAAACAGATGATCTTTGAAGGAAAAGCAGATGAAGCGGACGTCGGGAAATTAAAAGAAGGAATGCCGATTTCGGTGACCATAGGCGCTTTGCCGGATGAGAAATTTGAAGGTGTACTCAGTTTTATTTCGCCTTCGGGTGAGGAAAACAACGGTATTGTCCAGTTTGAAATCAAGGCGGATGTCAAACTCAAAGAAGATATATTTCTGAGGGCAAATTACAGTGCAAACGCTGAAGTGATACTGTCAGAAGCAAAAGATGCATTGTCGATTGAAACTGCACATATCAGATATGACGACAAAGGCGAGCCTTATGTTGAAATCTTAAAACCCGGAACCGAAAAGTATGATCAGCCGGTTTATCAGAAAAAAATGCTGAAACTCGGGATTTCTGACGGAGTTTATACTCAGGTGACCGCCGGTCTGAAAGCAGGAGACAAGGTTAAGATTTTTAATACTGATCTTGAGGATGGTACTGCCGGACCGCCAAGAAGACGGTAAGGGAATGTATATTGTATAAATGTATATTGTAAAAATGTATAGAGTATAAATGTATAGAGTAGGGTTGTATCATGTTTTTTTTGTTTCAGGTTTCAGGTTTCAAGTTAGAATTTTGAAGTTAGAAGTTAGAAAAAGTTTTTTTACTAATTACTCATTGTCAATGCCTGAAATACGTTGACCGTTTTTAATCGAAAAAAAAGATTAAAAAACTTCTAACCTCTAATTTCTAACTTCTGCCTTTAGAAAATTGACTTCTTTGTCCTTTGAAAAAACCTTGTCAAGCTTAAACTTCAGAGTGAAAATAAGCTTGACAAGGTTCTCATTAGAGGTTTTGGTAAATTTAAGTTGTTAAACGCCACGACCTCCATCCTCCATCTTCCGGCCTCCATCCTCATATACACCCCGCATCCGACGCCACACACCCAACATTTCATCTGCGGATTATTTTCTTTGGCTTCACAATAGTTTAACAATTATTTTTATATTTGATAGTTTTAATATAGGTTGGTTTTAATTTTAAAAAATTTATTATGCATTTACCAAAATTTGACAGAAAAATGAAGCAGATTCGGAGAATGATCCCGCTGCTGTTTTTGATTTCGGGTTTCGGTTTTTCACAAAATCTGAATTCAAATACAGGACATGGAGGAGATTATCTGGTGTTTGATGCGTCAAAATCTTTTCAGGGAAATGAATTAATCGATCATTTGCAATTTTTGATTTCCAACAGTGAATCAACAGTATTGCCTGCAAATGTGGAAAGTATGCTGGATGCGGTACAGGAAGACCCTCAAATTCACTCCAAACTCACTTGGATGAGAGCTTCAGTTTTGAAAGTCCTGTACAATGAAAGGATAAGTCCTGAAGACAAGAAGTTTATCTGCAATCATTATCTGAATCATTCAAATAATGATAAGTACGGACCCATACTTCCGATTCTTCAGAACTATGTAACGAACGGGACTTTGTAAAAAATGATTTTGATTAACACATCACAAAACTTTACTAAATGTTGAAAAAATACCTTTTCATACTGTCGGCGGTCATCTCGCCCTGGCTGTTTTCACAGGACTTTATTACCGTTTCCAATATTACCAGGACCGGTAACTTTGCAGCCTGCAGTGGTGGCGATCCGACGATAACGGCGCAGATGCTTACTTCTGACGGTAGCGCTGTAGTGAATGGAAATTTGCAGATTACTGATCCCTGCGGTTTTACAACCCTGAGGATCATTATGTCAAATTTAAGATATGACCACCCGGGTGCCAACTGGCCGCACGGATTCTTTTTTCCCGAGGGAGAAAATATTACAGTAACCAATGTGAATCTGCCGGGCGGGTGGATTGCTCAGACATCCTGTACAGGAGCGCCATGTTCTGCAGGAGATACAGGAGGTGTAGGATTCTATTATGACGGAACTACTGGAAATTCATGCTGTTCGGGACATCCGAACAATGACGGAGATCCGTCCAACAATTACGGACAGTCGTCGATGGACTGCAGCACTCCTTTTACAATCGGTTTTGATATGACCTTTTGCAACAGCCGTGTGGAAACAGAGACAACTTTCTTTTCGCTGAGCGGAAGTTCTGACGGAAATACCGGCTGCTGGTCAATCCCGGATGTGCTGACCAATACAGTGAGTTTTTCGATCAATACAATAGAATCCGAAATTCCGCTGTTTGAATCAGGTCCGGCAAATCCCGAAGTGATTACAGAATGTTTGAACGGAGGTTCACAGCTCAATTATATTGCAGTGCTCGAAGCAGAATGCGGATCAGGTGATGATGTTACCTGGTGGAGCTCGGCATCGGGAGGCGTACTGCTTGGAACCGGTTCACCGTTTTATTGGGATCCTCCCGGACAGGCCTGTCCGCAGGGAGCCATTATTTACGCATCCTGCTGTCCGGATGGACAAGGCTGCGAACGAAAACCGGTCATTGTTGGGCCATGTCTGCCGCCAAGCGATGTGCCGACTTTTGCACCGATTCCGCCTCAGTGTCCCGGTATGGACAGTCCGCTGCCGCCCCAGTCAATTGAAGGGGTGACAGGAACCTGGACGCCGGTTTTTGATCCGTTCAATACGGCTACATATACATTTACACCCGATCCGGGTCAGTGCGCTACAGTGCCTGTTCAGGTTGAAGTTGTGATTCTCCCGATGATCGATCTGACTTTTCAGCCGGTCGAACCGATTTGTCAGTTCGACACACCGCCGCCTTTGCCCAATCCTTCGCCAAATGTGGGCGGAACCTGGTCGCCGGCGGTCATAGATACAAGTACGCCGGGTGTTTTCCAGTATACCTATACACCCGATAATACATGTTCGGAGGTATATGTGATGGACATTACCATACTTGAAAAAATTGATCCGGAATTTACCACACTGCCCGATCATTACTGTCAGGGAACAGAAATCATAGATCTTCCGACTGTCTCTGACAATGACTATCCCGGAACCTGGGTACCTGCTCAGGTCGATACTTCGGTGGTCGGAACGCAGACCTATGTGTTTACACCTTCGGGTGAAGGATGTGTCGAAACATTCTCAATCGAGATAGAAGTGGAAGCCTACATCATTCCGACTTTTGCAGATGTACCCGAATTGTGTCAGTATTCGACACCACCCGCTCTGCCTCAGCCAAACGAAGGCATTACCGGAAACTGGCAGCCGGCAGTGATCGATACCACAACACCGGGAACTTTTGATTATACCTTTACACCCGATATGGAATGTTCGGAACCGGTGACCATACAGGTGGTGATCAGTCCTGAAATCATCGCTGAATTCAGTCTTCCGAATTCATATTGTCAGTACGAAACACCTGAGCTGCTGCCGACAACCGCCGGCAACGGAATTACGGGTGTCTGGTCGCCTTCGGTGATTGATACCGGTACGCCGGGTGTATTCAATTATACATTTATACCCGATAGCGGACAATGTTCAAACGATCTGGTGCTGACCATTGAGATTTATGAGAAACCGGTATTGAATTCGGTGGTTCCTCAATTGCTTTGTGACGATGATTTTGACGGAATCTATCATACAAATCTGAACACGCTGAATCAGCTGCTAGGTGGAGGTACAGGCATCGCCTATACTTATTATGCTTCAATGGCGGATTACAACAATGATATTCCGATTCCGACCGGACAGCTGAATGATTATCAGTTCACTGTGCTTCCGGCTACGATTTATGCGGCAGGAACCAGCGGACAGGGATGCAGATCTGATGTGGTGCCGATTACATTTGATAAAGGTGAAACGGTTCAGCACAACAGCGGTCCTTTTGGTCCGATCGAATTCTGTCAGGGCGATTCAATCGATCTGACACAGTTCGAAGCACAGATCAGCGGTGTGACCGGTGTCCAATTCGGATATTACAACAATCTGAACAATGCACAAAACGATACCAATCTGATTGTCAATGCTCAGAATTTCAATCCGGCTTCAAATCAGAACTCTGTATTTGTCAGAATTGAAGCCGGCGATTTTTGTCCTGCGATTGTTGAAATTACATTGTTGAGACATCCATTGCCATTGATCGAAATTCCGGAACCTTTGATCAGACTTTGTCCGGATGACGAATATGAAGTGACTGCGACCAGTGATGATCCGGATGCGATCTTCCAATGGACGCTCAGCAACGGAAGTACGGTTGACGGACCGACCATTGTGATTACAGACATCGGAACATATACAGTGATTGCACACAGTCCGTTTGGCTGTGCCAGCGATGTGAGAACCCTGACTGTCAATCTGCCGGCAACCCCCGTTATTACACAGATCGAGATCAGCGGAAATGATCTGAACATCGGTGCGACCAACAATGGCGAAGGTCCGCTTGAATATTCGCTTGACGGAATTTTCTGGCAGTCGAGCA
The DNA here is from genome assembly GCA_019455045.1 of Flavobacteriia bacterium. Lineage (GTDB taxonomy): Bacteria > Bacteroidota > Bacteroidia > Flavobacteriales > Weeksellaceae > Moheibacter. The sequence continues at coordinate 12,872 of JACFND010000010.1, read as the reverse complement.
ACCAGTTCCCGAATCTGGTTCCGGGTGAAGTTTATACGGTTTGGGTAAGGTCATCCGGCTGTATGACCGCAAAAACAGAGGTTGCAATACTGGCGGTACCGAACTTTATTTCGCCAAACGGTGACGGAATCAACGATACCTGGATGATCAGAGGAATTCAGGCCTACAAAGGAGCGACCATCAAAATATTTGACCGTTACGGTAAAGTATTTGTGGACAGGAAGCTTGAATCCGGATATGAATGGGACGGAAAATATATGGGCAGGGTTGTTCCTTCGGACGATTACTGGTACATCATACAGATTCCGGAAACCGAACTGACACCGGCACAGAAATTTGTGGGTCATATTTCGGTAAGAAACCAGTAATTATTGTTAATATTTAAAATAAATATTAAGGATCTGTCGGAGTCGGCAGATCCTTTTTTCTTTCGGGTGAACAGCAGATTAGACCGGATTGAAGCCGAGCTCAAAAGCTTTTTTAATGATCCGAAACAAAATAATTTTGATTGGTTTCGAAAAATCTTTGTAGATTCGAAACCGGAATAATTTTGAAATGATTTTTAAACCTTTTTCAAACCAATAGAATCAGTCCTTTCCGGCAGCGCGCCAAAAATTGGGTGTGTTTTAAAATATATTGGTGATATTAGCGTTTAGACAAAGAGAAAGAAAAATATGAGAAGAAATTTATTTACTGTAATCCTTGTATTCGTATCCGTACAATTATTTTCTCAGGAAGGGATGCCGTTTTACAATCATTATCTGGTAAGTGATCCGTATTTGATCAACCCTTCATACGCTGGCCAGGATCCCGAAATACTGAGCCTGACAGCCACACACAGAAATCAATGGTCAAATCTGCCCGAAAGTCCAAACACTCAGACATTGAGCGTTCATGCCACCGTTGTGGACCGACTGGCTTTTGGTGTTTATCTTTTCAACGACCAGAACGGTCTGTCAAGTCTGAGAGGAATCAATGCTTCGGCTGCTTATCACATTCCGATCAATCCGAGAAGAGAATACAGAGATGATGAACAGGAGGATTTGTTCTCTTTTGGTTTGTCCTATAATTTCTTTCAGCAAAAACTCGACAAAGACAGAGTCATCGTCAATGACCCCAATGATCCGCTGCTCGATGATCCGACTTATAATCTGAATTATTTCAACCTCGGTGCTTCATTCAGATATTTTGGTGCATTCGGCGGTGTTGCGGTCAACAATATTCCGCTGATTGACAATGAAGCGGTTGCAAACGGAGTGGAACCGATTCCGACCTGGTACAACTTTTTGGTCGGTTATCAGATTTATGTTTCGGACAAAATCCATATCGATCCTTCTGTAGTGATGAATCTCGGTTCAAATTCAGCCCGAAAATTTGATTTGAATCTGATGACCCATTTCTCGTTTGGAGATTTCCAGCAGGGAGTTGATCTGGGCGTATCTTATCGTCAGGATATCGACAAAAACGGTTCTCAGGGGCTGAGCATATCGCCGGTGATGAAACTAAAAATCGGTGAATTGAAGCTGGGGATGTCGTATGACATAGGTCTGTCGGATATTGCAAAAGAAGCCGGAAACGGTATTCTTTTCAGCCTTGGTTACAACTTCGGAAATCCGTTTGATCCCGATTTCAGATAACAGTCTGTAATTTTTTGACTAATTTTGCAGAACCTCAATCAGAGGCAAAGCAATATTATTTACAATGAAAAATATTCTTATACTGGCCGCAGCAGCCCTAATTATCGGCTGCAATTCAAGACCGCAGCCGGAAAAAACAGAAGTTCAAACAGAAAAAACAACAGAAATGGAAAACAACAATCAACAGGGCACAGCCATCACTTTTAAGGGAAACACCATCCACACCGTCGGAAGTCTTCCCGCAGTCAATACACAGGCAGAGGATTTCACGCTGGTTGCAAATGATTTGTCAGAAAAATCATTGAGTGATTTCAAAGGAAAAAATGTAATCCTCAATATTTTTCCGAGTCTTGACACAGGCACCTGCGCGGCTTCGGTCAGAGCATTCAACCAAAAAGCAGCATCTCTTGGTAATACCGTAATTCTTGGGATTTCAAAAGATCTTCCTTTTGCATCGGGCAGATTCTGTACAGCCGAAGGAATCGAGAATGTGATTACACTATCTGATTTCAGAAGCGATTTCGGACATCAGTACGGAGTTGAACTGGCGGACGGACCGCTGAAAGGATTGTTGAGCCGTGCAGTGATCGTGATCAATCCGGAAGGAAAGATTGTATATGAAGAACAGGTGGCTGAACTGACAGAAGAACCGAATTATGAGGCGGCGCTGGCTTCATTGAATTAAAAATAATTTTATAATAATTAAAGCACGGCAGTTTTTTGAAATTGTCGGGTTTTTTGTTTTGATTCAATTTCAGATTGTCAAATGTTTTGTCACAGATTTTGGATTGCTTCGCGCCAAAATCAGCGCCAAAACATAATCCTGGTTAATCATTTAACCCCCGGGTTGTACTCCGCTTCGCTGCGTTTACCCGGGGCTATTAACAGTTCGACCCCTCCGGGGTCAGCGCTCAAAGCTCTTTTTTAAATTCACGAAATCATTTCTTAAAAATAAAATCAATTGCTCTCACGCGTCTTCAGACGCAGTGAGGGCGTAAACCGATCTTCAGATCAGATTTTCATTATGGAAAATTTCAATTAAAAAATCCACATTGTTGATTGTCAAATGTTTTGTCACAGATTTTGGAATGCTTCGCGCCAAAATCAGCGCCAAAACATAATCTCGTCTTTTCATATTATCCACGGGTTGCACTTCGCTTCGCTGCGTTTACCCGGGGCTATTAACAGTTCGACCCCTCCGGGGTCAGCGCTCAAAGCTCTTTTTTAAATTCACGAAATCATTTCTTAAAAATAAAATCAATTGCTCTCACGCGTCTTCAGACGCAGTGAGGGCGTAAACCGATCTTCAGATCAGATTTTCATTATGGAAAATTTCAATTAAAAAATCCACATTGTTGATTGTCAAATGTTTTGTCACAGATTTTGGAATGCTTCGCGCCAAAATCAGCGCCAAAACATAATCTCGTCTTTTCATATTATCCACGGGTTGCACTTCGCTTCGCTGTGTTTACCCGGGGCTACTAATGGTTAAATCCCTTTGGGATTTTTTTTATGTTGTCAAAACAGATTGATTTTTTGAATTAGCTAACGTTAATATCATATAGAACCACGAAATGGTTTAACCTTTAGTAGTCCCTGATGAAATCAGGGGAAAGATAATACGCCATCCCAAACCAACCCGCAACGCGGGTTGAACCATTAAAATTTAAATAATGATTGTGTTCTAATCAATATCTGTTCGTTAAAACGAACGCCAATGATTTGATTTTCTTTAATTCAGATTCAATTACTGTTTTCTGTTGTATCCCTGAATGGTCTTTACAACAAAGATCAGCATATGAATCGCAGCAAATATCAGCGAGAAATAAAACAATCCCTCATCGCTGATCTGTCCGGTCACCGGATCTCTGTCAGCTGTCTGATGATGTCCGAATGCAATTGCAAACAAAGCAAGTGAAGAGACAATTCCCAAAATTCCCACTGTTTTATCCGCCATAAATCTGACACCCGGCTGATCTGAAGTCAGCTTACTGTGTTTGATGCTGTAAAACAGATAGACATCCAAACCGATGATCAGCCAGATAACAAGTCGCATCCAGGTGTCCAAAGGAAGAAAAACCATCATAAACAGACAGGTAACAACGCCCAATATCGGCACCAGCGGCACCAGCGGTGTCCTAAATCCTCTTGGCGCATCGGGCATTGATTTTCTCATAATCAGCACACCGATACAAACCAGTATAAAGGCGAACAGCGTACCGATACTCGTCATTTCACCCACTACACGTCCCGGAATAAAGGCTGCAAAGACACTAACAAATACCAGGAAGAACAGATTTGATTTGTAAGGCGTATGGAATTTGTGATGAACTGCCGAAAACATTTTTGGAATCAGTCCGTCCTTGCTCATCGAGTAGAACACGCGGCTCTGACCCATCAGCAGAACCAGGATTACAGATGAATAACCCAAAAGGATTGCAATGATGATGGAAGTATTCAGCCACGGATAAGCGGGAATCACGATTCCGCTGCTCCCGATTTCACCCATGTTTTTTATTGCAATTGCCACCGGAGCCAAACTCGATTCACTGTTGGCAGTGAATTCTGTATATTTTACAACTCCTGTCATCACATACGCAAAAGCGATATACAGGACGGTACAGACCAGCAGCGAACCCAAAATCCCGATTGGCATTGCTTTTTTCGGATTTTTTGTTTCCTGTGCGGCAGTACTCACCGCATCAAAACCGATGTAGGCAAAGAACACGATGGCTGCTGCCCTGACGATTCCAGATATTCCGTATTCGCCAAATTTCCCGGTATTTTCAGGTACAAAAGGAGTAAGATTTTCAGGGCGTATGTATTGAAAACCGACTGCAATAAAGATCAGTACGATTGATACTTTCAGTATGACGATGATGGCATTGACAAATGATGACTCCCTCATTCCTCGAATCAAAACCATCGACATCAGCAGTACGATGATGACCGCCGGCAGATTGATGATCCCGCCGTCAAAAGGGGTGACGAGGAATTCGTGCGGAATTTCAAATCCGAAATTTTTTGCCAGTTCACCCAGATAGCCCGACCAGCTCGATGCCACCGTGGCTGCACCGACTGCATATTCGAGGATCAGATCCCAACCGATGATCCAGGCGACAAATTCACCCATGGTTGCATAGGAATAGGTGTATGCGCTGCCCGCAACCGGTATCATCGATGCAAATTCGGCATAGCAGAGGCCGGCAAAGGCACAACCCATTGCAGCAATGATAAATGAAATGATGATTGAAGGGCCTGCAAAATCGGCGGCCGCGATTCCTGTGATTGAAAACAGACCTGCGCCGATGATGACCCCGATTCCCAGGGCGACAAGACCCAAAGGTCCGAGTGTTTTTTCCAATGCATTTTCGCCGGTTTCACCCGCTTCGTGCAAAAGCTGGGACAAAGGTTTTCTGATAAATAAGCTCATGTGTGTGTAAAGGTTTTAATTCCCTGATGAACAAATGTAACAAAATCTTGTTTTATTTCATCCGATTTTAAGGCTTTCATTAAAATTTGACAAAATCGGGATTGAGGTTGATCGAAAGTTGAACTTCAAATAAATTTCTGAAAATTCAGTCACCGAAAATCGTTTAAGGAATAAACGTACTGAAAGTCAGCAGACTGTGATTTTTGTCTGTTGCTGTTAACTCAATTTTATGAATTCCGATTTTCTTAAAAATGAGTTTTTATAACTATCTTGCCCCAAATTTTAAAACCGGATGAAGAAATTAACAATCATGCTGTTGGCAGCCGCTCTTTTTGCCGGCTGTAAAAAGGATGAAAAAAAGACCGCAGAATCAGAAAACGGCAAGACTGAAACGGCTGAAGTTGAAAATAAAGCAGTAGAGGGGCAATCGGCAGAGGTTGATGAAACCGCGTTTTCGGATACTGATTCAGCGCTCAAAAAAAATGAAGACGAAAGTTATACCTTCAGATATAATTTAAAAAAAGGTGAATCTTATCCGTTCAAACTTGTGGTAAATTCGAACCAGAGTCTGACTTCGGACGGAAAAACCATAAAAGTTCATTCTTCGAGAACCGTGATTTTTGATTATAAGGTTGAAGAAGTTCAAAACAATCAGTTCACCATCAAAGCGACTTTCAAAAAATTTGCAGAAAGCTCAGATTCGCCAATGGGCCAACTGTCATACGATACCGACAAGACAAAACCTGCCGATAAGGAAGTTGCGATGAGCTGGTTAATTTACAAAGCGATTACCGGTCAGGATTTCAATATGGTGATGAACAACAAAGGAAAAGTTCTTTCAGTCACCGGCTTGGATAAAATCATTGCAAATGTGATGACAAAGGTCAAAGGTGAATTCAATGCAGAAGATCAAAAACAGATTAAAGAATTTTTGGATTATTCGCTGAGCAAAGAATCGATCACTTCACAATTTGAAGAATCGCTGAATATCTTTCCTGACAAAAGCATGAAAGTAGGCGAGAAGTGGGAAGATACTCAGAACATCAGCGAAGGACCGGTCAAAGGTCAAAACAGAATCACCCGTACTTTTAAAGAAATCAAAGACGGAAAAGCAATCATTGTGGTGGATGGTGCTCAGGATGTGAGCAGTACCAATGTGGAACCCAAATCGGGTATTACCGCAGTGACAAAAAACAAGGCAACCGTGAGCGGTCAGATCGATCTGGATTATGAAACCGGATGGATCAGAACCGGAAAAATCACAAAGACCGAAAATGTGAATACGACCTATTCAAAGGGAGATCAGAAAGAAACCGAAACCGGTACGCAAACCATAGTAACAACAGTCAATTAAGATGTCTTTTTTAAAATTTTTATTCTATGTGGTTGCAGCCTATCTGGTGATCAGATTCATCAACAGACTGCTGAGTCCGAAGGCGCCACCACGCGGAAATACAGGGAATACGACCCAAAAGCGATCAACCCATCAGGATCAGCCGAAATTCAATATAGAGGCGGACACGGTTGATTATGAGATCATTGAAGAAGAAAAAGAAAAGGATGAAAAATAAAAATCTGATTTTCAGCATCGTATCGATTGCGGTGATGGCGCTGATTGCAATCATCTACTGTTCGCCTGTGCTTTCGGGAGATTCCATCCTTCAGCCCGATATCGTGAATTATCGCGGAAGCGCTGAGGAAATGAAGACTTTTGAGACTCAGACGGGTGAAAACATCTATTGGTCCGATGCGATGTTTGGCGGTATGCCGACCTATCAGACCGGTGCATCCTATGATTTTGATATGATCAAATCGATCGATCATTTCTTCAGATTTCTTCCCCGTCCGGCCGATTACATCTTTTTGCTTTTTGCCGGATTTTTTATTCTCGGCCTGGTTTTGTTCAAAAACTGGAAATATGCGCTTGCCGGCTCGATTTTCTTTGCAATGGCAGCCTATTATTTTATCATCATCGGTGCCGGACACAATGCCAAGGTGCATGCGATCGCTTATTTTGCACCGCTTGCCGCCGGAATCCTTTTGCTGTATCAGAAAAAATATATTTTGGGTTTTGTGCTGACCGCACTTTTTATGGGGCTTGAACTTTCGGCGAACCATCCGCAGATGACCTATTATTTCTTTTTGGTGATGCTGGTTTATTTTTTTGTGGAATTGTTCAATGCATTCAAACTCAAAGAAATCAAATCATTTGCAGTTTCAACCGGACTGCTGATTGCTGCCTGTCTGATCGGTCTGGGACTGAATTCGGGCAGACTGCTTTCAACTTATGAATATTCAAAAGAGACCACCCGCGGACAGTCGGATATGACTTTGCTGCAGGAAAATACAAAAGGTCTGAACCACGATTACATCACCGGATGGAGTTACGGAAAACTCGAAACTTTCAATTTGTTTATCCCTGATTTTATGGGAGGTGCCAGTCAGCCGGATGAAAATAATCTGAAAAATTATATCGCAGAATTTCAAAAACAACAGCATGTTGTCAATCTTGACGATGAATTTGACGCACAGCTGTTTGATTATCTCGCATCATCACCGGTATCAACCTATTGGGGCGATCAGCCGGGCACTTCGGGACCTGCCTATCAGGGTGCGGTGGTCGTATTTCTGTTTTTTATCGGTCTGTTTCTGGTTCGAAACAAATGGACACGATACAAATGGTGGCTTTTGGGAGCGACTGTGCTCAGCATCATCCTCGCATGGGGAAAGAATTTTGAATTTCTGACCAATCTGATGATTGATTATTTTCCGTTCTATGACAAATTCAGGGCGGTTTCGTCAATGCTGGTGATGGCAGAATTCACCATGCCGCTGCTTGCCGCACTGACGCTTTATGTGTTTGTAAAAGACAGCGAACTGACAGAAGAATTCAAAAAGAAAATATTGATTTATGCCGGCGGAGGCGTGGTAGGACTGCTTGTGATTTTCTATCTGTTTGGCGGAAATCTTTTCGGATTTATGACCGATTATGATCTTATGGCCAAACAGCAGCTGATGGATGTGGTCAAACAATACAATGAAAGCGCCTACGGAACCTGGGATTCTGTGATGAACAGTCTGAACAGCGCACTGAAACAGGACAGGATTGCAATGTTCAAAGCTGACACGCTGAGAACACTGATTTTTGTTTTGCTCACTTTGGGGCTGATGTTTCTGTATCTGACCAATAAATTAAAAAGCAGCATTTCATTGGTGCTTGGCATCACTGTATTGGCATTAGTTGACGGCTGGCAGATTGACAAAAGATATTTGAACGACGATAATTTTGTTGACAAAATGTTTGTTGACAATCCTTTCCCGACCCAGTATTCACCCAAACTGCTCAACGGCGCAAAAGAGAATTTCAGACTGGCCGGAATTGCACAAAAAGTTCCTTTCAACCGGACACTTGACAGTTTGAAAACTGCCGATAAATCTAATTACAGAGTATTTGACAATGTTTTCAGCGCCTTTAATGATGCGACAACTTCTTATTTTGCACATTCGATTGGCGGCTATCACGGTGCCAAACTCAGAAATTATCAGGATATCATCGATCTGTATTTTTCGGGTTCGCCAAGGGCTGAAAAGCTTGGAATTTCTCAGGCAAATATGGAAGATATTCTCAATCTGCTCAACACAAAATATTTGATTCACGGCAATTCAAACAGTCCGCTGGTACAGCTGAACCGAAATGCATACGGACCGGTGTGGCTGGCATCGGACATCAAATGGGTAAATGATTCAAATGAAGAAATCCTTGCACTGAAAGACACCGATCTGAATTCGACTGTGGTTTTGAATTCAAAATACAAAGGACAGGCTGAAACCTCAGCTACGGCTGATAATTCAAATATCAAACTGACCGATTACAGACCCGACCGTTTGACTTATTCGGCTAATGTCAGTTCGCCAAAACTGGCTGTATTTTCAGAAATTTATTATCCGCACGGCTGGACGGTAAAAGTGGACGGGAAGGAGAGACCGCTGCTGAAGGCAGATTATTTCCTGAGAGCGGTTCAATTGCAGAAAGGCGACAAACAGATCGTGATGGAATTCAAACCGCAGATCATTCAAACCGGAAAGACAATGACGCTTGCGTTCAATGTTTTGTTTGTTCTGATTGTTTTGGGCGGCGGTTATATGTGGTGGAAAAACCGTTCCACGGAAGAAAAAGAGGAGGAGGGAACAACAGTTTAAAATTTGAAATTAGGACAAAGAATTTAAAACCTAAAAACTGAAAAAATAATATTCGAAAAAGTTTTTTGTTTCTCAAAACAATAATTATCTTTGCACACCGAAAAAGAAATGAAATGAAAAAAGATATTCATCCTGAAAATTACAGACTGGTTGTCTTCAAAGACATGAGTAATGAAGAATTTTTCATCTGCCGTTCAGCAGCTGAAACCAGAGACACAATCACAGTTGAAGGTGTGGAATATCCGCTGGTTAAGATGGAGATTTCAAGCACTTCGCATCCGTTCTATACCGGTAAAATGAAACTTGTGGATACCGCAGGACGTGTTGACAAGTTCAAAAAGAAATACGGAAATTTGAAAAAATAAGATTTTATAATTTGTTCATAATTAAAGTCCCGGGTTTTCGGGACTTTTTTTTGGTTTAATTTAAATTTTCCCATTGTTTTTCTTTTTGCAGGGAAGCTAAAAACAATTGGCATAAATGTTAAACAATACCCTGAAAGATATTTCGATTTTTACTGTAGAGACGTACGGCCGTACGTCTCTACATTTCCAATTCCCGAATCATTATTTACTTTGTACCGTACGTCTCTACATTTCCAATTCCCGAATCATAAAAAAGCCTGAAGACATAAAGAATTCAGGCTTTTGAACTTTTTGGTTTAATTTTAATTATTCTCCCTTATAATGACCGTACATTTCTTTGTACAGTTCTTTGTATTTTTCCATGACCACCCTTCTTTTGAGTTTCAGAGTTGGCGTAAGCTGTCCGCCTTCAATACTCCATTCGTCGGGTGTCAGTCTGAACAGTTTGATGGTTTCCCAGTGTCCGAGCGATTTGTTGTGCTGATCGACTTCTCCCTGGATCAGTTCGTTCACATTTTTGTCTTTGACCAATTCTTCTCTTGAAGCCGGCAGACTGATTCCTTTTTCTTTTGCCCAGGCTACAACATTATCAAAACTCGGCTGAATGAATGCACACGGCATTTTCTCGCCTTCACCGATCACCATAACCTGTTCGATGTATCTTGACTGTTTGAAATCGCTTTCTATGATTTGAGGTGCAATGTATTTTCCGCCCGAAGTTTTAAATATTTCTTTTTTACGGTCTGTAATTTTCAGCAGCCCGTTCACAAAAGTTCCGATGTCGCCGGTTTTGAAATAGCCGTCATCGGTCATCACCTCTTTTGTTTTGTCCGGATGGTTGTAATAACCGAGCATCACGTTTGGTCCTTTGATCAGGATTTCACCGTCTTCTGCAATCTTAACTTCAACTCCGTCAATTGGCCGGCCGACAGTTCCGATGCCAAAACCTGATTTTGTCATTTCGTTGACGGTACAAACCGGCGAAGTTTCTGTCAGTCCGTAACCTTCCAAAATTGGAATTCCGGCACCCCAGAACACACGATTCAGCCTGGGCGAAAGCGATGCACTGCCCGAAACCATACAGGTCAGGTTTCCGCCCACACCTTCTCTCCATTTTTTAAATACGATCGCATCTGCAATCTTGTGTTTGATGGTCCAGCCCAAACTTTTGCTGCCGTACGGCTCATAATTTTCAACCAGTTTGAGTGCCCACATAAATATCTTGGTTTTAAAACCGCCTGCAGAAGCGCCTTTGTCATAAATTTTTGCATAAACTTTTTCGGCAAGCCTCGGTACCACGGTCATCACATGCGGATGAACTTCTTTGAGGTTGTCACCGATGGTCTCCAGACTTTCTGCATAATAAATTCCGATGCCGTTGTAGGTATAAAGATAAATCAGCATTCTTTCAAAAATATGGCAGATCGGAAGAAAGCTCAATGCGATTGGTTTTTCTGACGGAAATTTAGGAACCCTCGGATTGCTCGCAATCACATTTGACACGATATTGTTGTGGCTGAGCATCACACCTTTGGGTCTTCCGGTGGTACCCGAAGTATAGATCAGCGTCACCAGATCATCCGGTTTCACCTGTTCTTTGATGGATTCAACTTCGTGCTGGGTACCGTTGTCGGCGCCCAGATCCAGAATTTCTGCCCAATTGGGTGCGCCCTGTACTTCGTCAAAAGTATAGATTGAAACCAATGAAGGAATATTGTTTTTAACTGCGTTGATTTTTTCAAAAAGATCTTTGTCTGATACAAATGCAAATTTTACTTCAGAATCATTAAAGATATAGACATAATCTTCTGCTGAAATCGATGGATAGACCGGAACACTGATCACCCCGATCTGCTGCAGACCGATGTCGAGCAGATTCCATTCGGTACGGTTGGTGGTCGATGCGATTGCAATTTTGTCACCCGGTTTTACGCCCAGTTTCAGAAAACCGCGGCTGATGGCATTTGCCTTATTGATGTATTCCTGAGTCGAAGTCTTTTCCCAAACTCCGTTTTTCTTGGTCACCAGACTGTCCTCTCTTGGGGAATTCTGCATCTGATAATCAAGAAAATCAAATAATCTTTCCAATTTCATAGTGGTAATGTTAAACCTCAGCAAGTTATTAATAATATTGAATTATTCAAACACAATTTCCGATCGGTTTTTCATTCCGAATAAAAAATCAGTTTGAAATTAAATATGGCAGACCGGACAGATCAGAGCGGTCCCAACGCATAACTGATATTGATTCTGAATTTTCCGTCATCGAGCTTCTCGACCGGATCCAGATAAATAAAACTCCTGATATCGTCTCCGCCATAATCGATTTCGGTATTGAATTTCAGTTTTGATTTGTTTTTGGCGATGTAACGAACCAGTTTACTGTTTCCGGATTCAATATCGAGCGGTGATTCAAGACCGGGTATAATTTCATTCATCAGCTGAAGCGCAGGATTATACCAGTAACTGCAATCGTTGAGATCGGCCTGAAAACGGTTGGTTAAAAAATGAAATGAAAGCACAAAAAACTCACAGCCTGAATTTTCAACGGTCAGCCGGTCTACGTTTTCGAACGATGCGGTTTCAATTCCTTTTCTTTCCTTTTTTAGAAATTCAAAATGGGCATCCGGAAAATATTCTTTTAAAAGTATCGGCTCGGGCAGACTTCTTACACATTCCAGATCTTCATAATCATCATCGGTTTCAGTTTCAATCTGACCAAAAGAAATAACAGCCAAAAACAATAATGCAATTAAAGAAATTAAGGTTTTCATGATTAGAGTTTTAATTTATTCAGGAATTTATAGTAATTAGTAAATAGTGATTAGTGGATTACCATGGAGCTTGAACTCCGAAACTAATTTCCCAACCCGTCAGTTTGAGTAAGCGTCCTTAAACAAAATTAGTCCTATTCTGAAAATAAACTTTCTATCAAAATTAAAGTACTGTCAATACCAATCAAAGACGCTTGTATCGAGAACCGTTTATAAAACCCACCGCCGCATTTCGATACAGCTTCGTTCCTCAGCCCACTCAATGTGACGGTTTACATTATACAGTTTTACAATATACATTATACAACAAGTCTCACATCTCAAAGTCTAATGTCTCATGTCTAACCTGAAACCTGTCCTTCGATAAACTCAGGATGACGCGTTATATTATAAATAATCTTCAATGAATCCATTCGTCAGGCTGAGCATTCTAAGACAAAAACAAATTATTAGGCGACTAATT
>JACFND010000069.1 GCA_019455045.1 Flavobacteriia bacterium | reverse complement strand
GAATCGAACCGTCTCCCGATTCGAGATTGACCACATTGAACTGCTTTTTTTCAATACCCGTAATTTTTCCAAGTTCAATTCCTGAAAAGCCTGAATCATCTTCCTCATCATCTTCATCGATAAAATTCAGAAAAATCTGCGGACAGATACTGAGCATCTCGATTCCGACGTCCTCTCCAAATTTTTCCATATCAATTTCCTGGATGGTTTTTCCGCCAAAAGTCTTATCAAATTCTTCTTTGTTTTTGAAAATTCCACCGATGATACACAGCCCCAACTGAAATTCCAAATTCACTGCTTCCAGTTCCTCGGTCGTTTTCTCACCCAGACAACTGCAGGTATGTTCGGCAACTTTCTGATAGATATTTTGGGCATTCAGCGGCAGACAAAAAATTAATCCAAATAAAAAGACGGTAAAAAATTTCATAAAAAAGGATTTGGGCGAAGATAATCAAAACTTCATATTCTGAATCCTGATCGCATTTAAAATTGCAAGAAAAGCAACACCTACATCTGCAAAAACAGCTTCCCACAAAGTGGCCAGACCGCCTGCACCCAATATCATCACAATCAGTTTAACGCCAAATGCCAATGCAATGTTTTGAATCACAATCTGTTTTGTCTTTCTGCCGATTTGGATGGCAACCGGAATTTTTGAAGGCTGATCGGTCTGGATGACCACATCTGCAGTTTCAATCGCAACATCGCTGCCCATTCCGCCCATTGCAATTCCGATATCGCTGACCGCAAGCACCGGCGCATCGTTGATGCCGTCACCGACAAATGCAATGGTATTTTTTTGATTTTTTTTGAGTTCGCTGATTTTTTCAACCTTATCTTCAGGCAGCAGATTTCCGTAGGCAAGATCGATTCCCAGTTCTTTTGCTGTTTTTTGAACGATGCTGTCTTTGTCGCCGCTCAGCATTACAGTCTGTTCAACACCGGCAGCTTTCATTTTTGAAATTGCAGATTTTGAATCTTCTTTGATTTTATCCGAAATCGTAACATAACCCGAATAGCTGCCGTCTATCGAAACCATGACGATGCTTTCAACAAGCTCATCAATACCGGAAGGAAAATCAATCCCAAATTTTTTCATCAGTTTTGAATTTCCGGCCAGAATTATCTTTCCGCCGATAACCGCTTTCAGTCCGTGACCCGAAATTTCTTCGATTTGAGATGCAGTCAGTTCGGACGGATGATAAGCTGTAATCGCTTTTGCAATTGGGTGGGTTGAATTTTTCTCAACTGCAGACAATAAATCAAGAAATTCTTCCAGTTCAATTCCTTCAGAATTCACCTGATTGACCTCAAACACACCCTGAGTCAGGGTTCCGGTCTTGTCCATCACAACGGTTTTGACGGCTGCCATCAAATCCAGAAAATTTGATCCTTTGAAAAGAATTCCATTTCGCGAAGCAGCACCGATTCCTCCAAAATAGCCGAGCGGAATTGAAATCACCAATGCGCACGGACAGGAAATAACCAAAAAAATCATCGCCCGATAAAACCAGTCTCTGAAATGATAATCGTTTACAAAAAAGTACGGAAGCAGCATCAGCGCGACGGCAAGAAAAAATACAATCGGTGTATAGATTTTAGCAAATTTTCGGATAAACAGTTCTGTTTTTGCTTTCCGATGACTTGCTTCATCCACCATTTTCAGAATTTTTGAAAGCGAACTTTCATCAAATTTTTTGGTGACTTCTGCTTCAACCACTTTTTCAAGATTGAGCATTCCGGCAAGCAGCAGCTCGCCTTTTCGGATTGTATCGGGTTTGCTTTCACCGGTGAGCGCAGCCGTGTTGAAACTTGAAACATCCGAAATCATCGCCGCATCCAAAGGAACTTTCTCACCGACTTTGATCTGAATCTTTTCACCGATTTCGACTTCTTCGGGATGAAGACTGACCCACTGTCCGTTTCTGAAAACAGTTGCGGTCTCGGGTCTGAGATCAAGCAATGCCCTGATATTTCCGGTTGCCCGATCGACAGCTGCATGCTGAAACAGTTCGCCCACCGTATAAAAAAGCATCACGGCAACTCCTTCGGCATATTGACCCAATGCAAATGCACCAAGTGTTGCAATCGACATCAGTGTGAATTCGGTAAAGATTTCACCTTTTTTAATCGTCTCAAAAGCTTCATTAAAAACCGGAATGCTGACCGGTGCAAATGCAGCCAGATACCAGCCCAATCGAATATTCGGACTGAACCACAATGCATCAAAATGGTCGAACAGCATACCCGAAATCAGCAGTATCAGACTGATGATGGCAGGAATGTAGGTTTTGAAGGATGAAGAATTTCCGTGATCGTGCGAATGATTGTGATCAAATCCGTCATTGTGCTTATTCGGCATCTCATCCCTTTCAGTTGTACAGCACGCCTTTGACATGAAAATGATTTTGATACAAATTTAGGATGAAACGGCTGCAATCGGATTGCAAATGCGGTGATTTATCCTTTATGGGCAGTTTCCCTGCTATTGGGATCATAAAGAAATCTGAAGGCAATGATTGCAGCGGCAATCGGAAGAATCAGCAGCCAGTTGTCGATGGGCGCAGGGTCAGCCGGATTTCCGCCCGCATCTTCTCCCTGTTCGGGTTCTTCATATTCGTCATCGGATGTAACAAAAAAGCCGGAATCACCTTCGTTGTCAGCATCGATCCCGAAGATAATCTCGGTCAGGCTTTTTTCTTCAGTCAGTTGCTCTTTTTCGTCCTTGTCATCAAAAAATTGGTTGGAAGAAGGTGAATTCTCGGTGCTGTCGAAAAATTGGCAAAAGCCGACATTCGATATCAGAAAAACCCACAAAAATAACTTCTTCATCCCAAGCTGTTAATAATAAACTTTTTCCCCGCAACTTGTCCCAACCTGTTAATAACGGAAATTATGACAATTTGTTTTCCCAATACCGATTCCGGTATCTTAATTTCTTTTGAATTGATTTCTGAATTTTCAAAAATCGGTCTGCCATACAGGTCATAAATCATCACACTGCTCAGATCGGATTCTGGTGAATTAATCACCACCATACTGTCCTGACGTTTAATTTCAATTCCTTCAATGCTTATATCTTTTACATCAAAAGAAGGTTTGTAAACCAATTCAAAACGATTGTTAATTTCTCCTTTCCTGGCTAAAAATTTGTAAGGTTTGGCGGTAAGATTATGTGTAATTCCAAGAAGTTTGTCTTTGATATAAATTTTCTGTCCGTCTGCAAAACGGCCTTCTGTTGAGTAGAGCGAGATGATTTGGGTACCGGCAGTCCAGACCCTCATTCCGAGTGCAACCTTGTCGGCAGGATGAAACTCGGATCTTCCGTTGATCAAAATCTGATGTTCGTCTTCAATCGTATAAAGTTCCAATCCGTTTCCAAAAGCATCCGTATCCTCTTCAGAATATTCATTCACAGCAACATCTGTATAGACAACTGCAGTCATTGTCTGAATTTCGTCGGGTGTGGTCATGATCAGATGATAACTGTCTTTTTCGGCTGCATCGGAAGGTTTGCCAAAAAATCCGATCCCTTCTGCACCGGTTCTGAATGTATTTTCAAAATGAAGCGGTTTTCCGTCTGCATTTGATTTTGCCCTGATCATAAAAGCGGTTCCCACCGGAACGATGCCGTTTGGCATCCGTATTTCAGCTCCAACCGGTGTATTGGCGATAGAGCCTGTTTTGGAAATTGCATTGTAAACTGCATAGCTGTTGCCCTCGTATTGCGATCCTTCCTGAACAAAGGTATCGTTTCCCCGATTGTCCCAAAAAAGAAAATTCTCTTCTATATAATTTTTATTGGCAGGATAATCATACAATTTCTGAATATCCAGATTGGACGGATAAGGATTTCCGACCACATTGAAACCGTGCGCGACTTCACCTTGTGTAGTTTTGTATGAAAGAATATAATCCAGATTTCCGTTAAAAGCCTCACCTGTAAATTCAGCTACCGGCGCATTCCCGGGAATTGCCATTGTTGAAGGTTCTTTGATCGCATATCCCTTGCCGGCAACATAAGGACCGACACCGGCATCATAAAAATAATTCATTTCCTCGCTGTGATACAGCACCCTTGGATCGCCATCCAATATGGTCTGAATCGGCTGACCGATTACTGGCGAAATAATAAAATTGTATTGTTTTCTCAAATTCGAAAGGGTGAATACTTTATGAACCAGAATCTGTCCTGAATTGAGCGCATTGGGATTGGTCTGAATCAGACTTCCTCCATTTTTGACCAATATATCTATCGGGTCACCGTTGTTTATGATCTGATCGGTTACGGTAAGTGTCGCATTGGCATAAATTTGAAGTCTGCCGCCATTCTCAACCGTCAGCTCTTTTGCATAAGCAGTGGTATAGTTGCCAACACGCGGTCCGTAAGTTGCAGCAGGAATCACGACACAGTCACTTGAAGTCGGCACAGTACCCTTTGACCAATTGGCAGCATTTGTCCATAACAAAGAAGGGCTGCCCACCCAGGTGTTACAATCCGCATCAGGTGCATATTCGGGCTGATAAGGATTTTGCTTATCAGTCGGATTAAATTCATTTGAAGTTTTGACAGCGGTCTGACCCGATGTCGTTGTAGTTTCATTCAACTGCGCAGCTGTAAAGCCCGCAAACATTGACACAAAAAGAAACCAACCTGTTTTTCTCATCAATAACTTATAACTCATTCCAATTCAATTTGCAGAAATTAAATTGCAATCAAAAGGGGTCTTAAACTCGGTTTTTAGTTGGGCTGATTCAATATTATTCCCTAATCAGATTCACAAAATTAGAAATTTTATTGAATTATTGAATAAAAATTAAAAATATGTTGTTTTGTCAAAAATCAGCGGTTTGGTTTCTGAATTCATCCTTTTTGTTTTTCTTTGTACACACTGAAAATTAGTGAAAATGAAAAGACTGCTGATGCTGATGATCACACTGATAATTCTGGGCTGCAGTGCCGACAGTCAGATGGATTGTTTTAAAAAACAGGGGGAACTCAAAACAAAACAGATCAGTACCGGTGAATTCGGAAAAATCAGTATTTCGGTCGGAATCGAACTGTATATAGCTCAGTCAGATGAATATTCGGTAAAAATTGAAGCCGGAAAAAATTTCATAGATGATGTTGATTTTGAAACGGACGCTGAAGGCGAACTGAAAATTTCAAATAAAAGCAACTGTGAACTGCTGAGAAATTATCATTCTGCAAAGGTTTATGTTACCGCTCCCGATCTGAAGAAAATTCATTCGGGTTCACAATATCCGGTCAGATCTCAGGGTGTGCTTAAATTTCCGGAACTCTCACTCGAATCGGGCGTTACGGAAGATGATCAGCCGCCCGGACTTTTTGAAGTTGAAGTTGACAACCAGAAACTGATGATCGGCGACAATGTCTCATCCATATATAAGGTGAAGGGGAAAACCCAAATTCTGGACATTCGGTTTTGGTCAGGCGCGGCACGTTTTGAAGGCGAAAATCTGACAGCGGACGAAGTCCATTTTTTTCACAGAAGCAGCAATGACATCATTGTCCGGCCCATCAGTCTGGTCAAAGGAACTTTGGCAGGTACCGGAAATCTGGTGCTGAAAAATGTGCCCGAAACCGTAGAAGTGGAACAGCTTTATACCGGCCACATCGTTTATCCGTGATCTCAATGGTCGTGTTCCTCGCCCGTATTGTTCATTTTTGCCATCAGGAAAAATGCTCCTTTTTTAACAACCCGGGAATCATTCGGAATTTCAATCAGCGGTGTAATCTGTGAATATCCCACATCGGTTGTTCCTTTGACCACAGGAATTTTTTTGTAAATATTATCGGAACCGTCTTTCTTTTCCAAAATAAAAATAAAATCCTCAGCACCCGAATTGACAATCGATTCGGTTGGAACCGCCGGAACCAGACTCTCGCCAATGCTGATGATCGCAACCACATTCATCCCGTCGATCAGACCGGTTTTGTCACCTTTTACTTTCGCATGAACCGGAATCGCCTTGCTGTTGTCTTCAAAGGCAGAACCGATTGAAAAAATCGATGCATCATATTCTTTCACCGAATTATTGGTCAGTGTAAAATGTATGGTCTGACCGATTTGAACACTTGAAAGATCTTTTTCAAAAATATTCAGATCGAGATGCAGATCAGAATTGTCAATGATTTCTGCAATGGGCGATGAAATATCGACATAGCTGCCGATATCAACCAGCACCGCACCGACCACGCCCGAAATCGGCGACCGCACCGTCATGGTGGAACTCAGATTTGAAGCCGAAATCGATGAAGTCGAAATTCCCATCAGCTGAAGCTGTTTGACCAAAGATGCTTTTTGTGTTCTGAGCATTTTCAGCTGACTTTCTGCATATTGAAGATTTTTGAGCGCACCCGCATTTCCTTCATACAATTCTTTTTGGCGTTTGACCTCGGTTTCAGCCATTTGAATCTGTCCGACCACCGTCAGATACTGTTCCTGAACCTGCACCTGATTTGGATTTTCAATCAGTGCAATCTGCTGCCCTTTTCCGACTTTTTCACCCGGACGGATAAAAATCGATTTGATCTGACCCGAATAAAGCGAAGTGACACTCGCCTTGCTCTGGTTCGGAACTTTCAGAAAACCGTTTGCTTTGATCACATTTCTGAGTTCTTTTTGTTCAATTTTTCCCAATTCAAGACCGATGGCGCCAATCTGAGCATCATTCAGACTGACTTCATTTTCGGATTCGTGTGCGTGTCCCCGGTTTTCGGAATCTGAATTGATTTTTTCATTTCCCGCACCGCAAGAAAAAAGCAGCGTCAGCACCGAAATTGAAAGGATGATATTTCTAAAAATGATCATATTTTTTGATTTTTTAATTTGAATTAATTTTGATTGATCAGATAATTGTATTCAATCACCGACTGATTGTACAGATTCAGACTTTCCAGATATTTGTCTTTGATCGAAATCGCCTGAATAATAAAGGTGTTCATTTCCGCAAAACTGATTTCACCGCTTCTGTAACTCAGGGTGGCAGCCGAAATGATTGCATCGGCATCTTTGAGACCCGAGTTTTCGTAAAAATCAATCATTACTTTTTGTTTGTCAACTTCTGTCAGCGACTGTTGCTGCATTGAGCTGAGATTCATCTTTTGCCAGTTGAGTTCTGTTTCTTTTAATTCAACTTCCTGACGGATCGCTTCTGTTCTGTTTTTCATCTGCCTCAAACCAAAAAGCGGAAATGACATGCCTAAAGAAAAACCGCTGATCGGGTCTTTTTCACCCAGATAAACCTGCGAAAAAGCTCTGATTGAAAAATCGGGATGATTCTGCTGTTTCTGAACTTCAATCAACGATTTTGAAACTTCAATTTCCTGCTGCTGAACCAAAAGCGAAGGATGTGTCCCAACCGATTCAAGACCCGAAATTTCAAGTTTTGGAAGCTGTGCTTCTTCGGGCAGATACAATTCCTGACGATTGGTCAGCAGCATCAGCCGTTTTTGAAGAATCTCAATTTCTTTTTCAATCTGAAGTTTCAATGCCACATTCTCATTCATTTTTGCCTCAGCCGAAATCCGGTCCAAACCGGGCACATCTCCCGTATTGTAACGAATGTTCGCAGCCTGAAACTGACTGCTGTACATACTGTCCATACGAGAATACAGATTCTTTTTCTGTTCAAGATACCAAAGTTCATAATACGATTTTTTGATGTCTCTGATGATTTCTGCTTTTACGGCTTCACGATTCATCTGATGAACCGAAATCAGCTGATCCATATAATTTTTTCTGGCTTTGTTCAATCCCGGCC
>JACFND010000068.1:2886-7792 GCA_019455045.1 Flavobacteriia bacterium | reverse complement strand
AAAAGAATTTTTGAAGTCGATCCGAGCGAAATGATGCTTGCATTTCAGTATATGCTGAAGCTCAAAATCGTGATGCCTGCCCATTTTCTGAGAGAATCGGGTGAACCCATCGGAAGAGCTTTTGAGATTTTCTCTGATTCTGCACAGAGATTGGGCGTTTATACCGCCTTTGATTATGTGGACATCATCAGAAAACTGATCAAAATGTGGGGAATCGACAAAATCACGAAACTGACTGAAGAAGCTGAAAGAGCCAGAGATTATATCATGAAACTGCCTGAAAGACTGGATAAAATCTCAGAACGGATCGCAATTCCGGAGAGCTCACCCAGACTGAAGTGGGTTTATTAAGAGACGAAAATAACATTGGTAAATGACAAAAAAGTTTTTATTAAATTTTGGAAAATGAGTTTCTCAAAAATCAATAAAGAGAGCCCGATTTTTAAATTTTGTCGCGTACTGTGAAAAATAAAATAATAACAAACACACAAACAATGAACTTATCAGCGTATTTTAACAAGGGTTACAATTACACCGATTATCTGAAAAAGATTGAGAATCAGCTCAAAGAACTTGAAAACGGAAACGATCCGGATGGTTATGCCGAACATTATTCGATCAATCTGAAAAGGATCGAACGTTTGAACAAAATTTTTGAACTGAATGACGAGCAGAAAGAAAAATTAAGCCGAATCAAACCAAAATTTAAAATTCTTACCATCAGCGAAGGCTGGTGCGGTGATGCATCCCAGATCGTTCCGGTGGTTGAAAAAATTGCGAAAGAACTGGGAATTGAACATTATATCGTGCTCAGAGACAGCAATCCCGAACTGATGGATGCCTATCTGACCAACGGTTCAAAATCAATTCCGATCTTTATCGGCGTAAACGAAGAAGGAAAAGAAATTTTCAGATTCGGACCGAGACCTTCTGAAGGAATGGAGATACTGAAAAGAGCAAAGGAAAATCCGGCGGGTTATGATCCGGATCAGTTTCACAAAGACCTTCAGCTGTGGTACAACAAAGACAAGGGAAATTCAATTTTTAATGAACTTTACGAATTAATTTCAAAATAATAGAAAATGAAAATCAATGCCGGTTATGTGATCAGTGGGGCAGCCATCCTTGTTTTGGGGCTTGCATTCTTCACACCGCTGGGAAAACAGTTCAGTTACAAAGTCAATGACGTAACCCTCACCGGTGCGAGCAAAGAGCTGCCCGACAGGGATTTCAGTCTCAATGACGAGGACATGAAAATCAGTCTGAAAGGCTATAACGGAACTGCTGATGCAAATTTGTCCGATTTTAAGGGCAAAGTCGTATTTCTCAATTTTTGGGGAAGCTGGTGTCCGCCCTGTGTGGAAGAGATGCCGTCGATTCAGAAACTGTATGAAGACAAAGGAGATGAAGTTGCGATCGTGCTGGTTACCATGAATGACCGACCCGAAAAATTTGTTCCTTATCTTCAGAAAAATAATTTCAGCATGCCGGTTTATGAAGCGGAAAGTCTGTTGCCCAAAAAAGTCAGACCGGGTTCTTTTCCGACCACCTATATCATTGACAAAGAAGGCAATGTGGTGATGAAAGAAATTATGACCAAAGACTGGAGCGCAAAAGAAATCTATCAGATGCTTGACAATCTGAACGATTGATTTTCAGACTTTAACACAAGGTTTTAAAACTTGGAATATTTTTTGATTTTTAAGCAGCGTTTTTAAAACTAAAATCAATTGAAAAAATCAAAATTAATCGGTCTGGCGGGAGCCGCCGCTTCGGGAGTAAAAAATCCGGATATGTCGTTTATCACGGCATTGAAGGCTTTTGTCAGAATGATGATCAGCGCTTTCAGAGGCAGATATTCTCCAAAAACGATCAATCTGCTGATTGGTACCGCTGTGATTCTGTATGTGATTTCGCCTTTGGATTTTATTCCGGGAATCATACTGGATGATGCGGCAATTGTCTATTTTGCAATGAAATATTTCAGAAAAGAGCTCAACCGCTTTCTGGAATGGGAAAGAATCCAAAAAATGAAACCGGTTGTAACCGATGCAATAATCGTCAATGATTAATTTTATCTTTGCAAAGCATAAAGCTTAAAGCTTTTGCCCAAAGCATTATAAAATTGAGCCAAAAAGATAAATACCTAATCAGTATTTCAGGTCCCACTGCCTCAGGCAAAACGGGACTTTCTGTTTTTTTGGCAAAGGCATTGAATACCGAAATTCTCTCGTGCGATTCAAGACAGTTCTTCAAAGAAATGAAAATCGGAACTGCTGTGCCGACCGTTGAAGAAATGGCTGGTGTTCCGCATCATTTCATCGGCCATCTCAGTATTTTTGACAATTATTCGGTTGGTGATTTTGAGAGGGATGCAATTCAAAAAATCGAAGAGCTTTTTCAGGTTTATGACTGTTTATTGATGGTCGGCGGCTCGGGTTTATATGAAAAGGCAGTTACCGACGGGCTTGATGAATTTCCTGAAATTGATAAAAAATTCAGACAGGAATTAAACAAAGAATTTGAAGAAAACGGTCTTGAGAAATTACAACAGGAATTAAAAATTTCTGACCCTGAATATTACAATACCGCAGCCATCGACAATCAGGTTCGGGTGATTCGGGCGCTTGAAGTTTTTCGGGCAACCGGACAAAAATTTTCATCTTTCAGAACCCGAAAAAAAGTGGAAAGAAATTTTAAACTGATTAAAATCGGACTTGAACTGCCGAGAGAGGAACTCTACGACAGAATCAATCAAAGAGTCGATTTAATGATGGATTTCGGTCTTTTGGAAGAAGCCGAAAAGCTCTATACGCACAAAGAACTCAATTCACTTCAAACCGTCGGATACAGGGAATTTTTTGACTTTATGGATGGGAAAACCGATTTGGAAACTGCCGTTTCTGAAATCAAAAAAAACAGCCGAAGATACGCCAAAAGACAAATGACCTGGTACCGAAAAGACGAAAGAATCAACTGGTTTTCTCCTTTTGAAAAAGAGAAAATTTTGGAGTTTGTTGAGTCTGAGATTTATTAAATCAAATAAAAAGTTGTAAATTTGAATAATCCAAAATTGTTGAAAATGAGGACGCTGACCATTTCAATTTCAGAATTTGATTTTAAAGAGCTCGGTCTTAAAACTGAGAATCTCAGTTTTGATGAATTACTTGAAATTATAAACAGAGAAATCCAGAGAAGTAACTTGCGTAAATCAATTGAACTTGCAGAAAAATACGGCTTATCAGAATTATCTGATGATGAGATTACTCAGGAAGTTAAAGCTGTAAGAGATGCAAAAAATCATTATTGATACAAATGTCTTTGTTTCTGCATTGATTAAAAAAAGCTATCCGTTTTTAATAGTTGACAAACTATTTCTTGAAAATAAAATTCAGTTGTGCACTTCTGAAGAATTAATCAAAGAATATTTTGAAGTTTTATCCAGGCCTAAATTCTCAAAGTTCCCTGATTTTGAAAATAATGCGAAGATGATTCTTTTAGAAATCATATTAAAATCAGAATTGTTTCATCCAAAAATTAAACTGGAAATTATTGCTGACAAAGATGATAATATGATTTTAGAATTAGCTGACGAAAGTAATGCTGATTTTATTATAACCGGAAATACAAATGATTTTACAATGAAGGAATTTAAAAACTCAAAAATTCTAACTCCAAAGGAGTATTGGGAAAATCATAAACCGATTTCCCTTCTTTAAATTTTTTGTTTAATATTTTACTTCCCTTGAATAGTACTTTTAAACAAGTATATCCAAATAAATGATTTAATTAAAATACCAAAAGATTTGCTTATTAAACATTTGTTTAATACATTAGATAGTTTTAAATATTTACCAATATGAACACTCAAACAAAAAACCAAAGTATGAAAGAACTGATGTGGGACATTATTGTCGATATTTCATGGGCCAATATTTCAACAAAATATTTTGGAAAAAGCAGATCCTGGCTGAGTCAAAAAATGAATGGAATCGATGGAAACGGTTTACCTACAGAGTTTACAGAAGATGAAAAAGAGAAAATGAAATTTGCGCTCAATGATCTGGCTGACAGAATTAAGGCTTGCGCAGATAATTTATAATCGGATAAAATGAATTTGAATTATAATTTCCCGTTTACATTTCATTTTCATCCACCGATTTTATTATTTTAGCAGTTAAATCTGAAATATGGAATTACTGAAAGGAAAAACGGCTATCATCACCGGTGCAACCCGCGGAATCGGAAGGGGAATTGCTGAAGTATTTGCAAAAAACGGTTGCAACATTGCTTTCACTTATGCTTCGTCAGTCGAAAAAGCAAAAATTCTGGAAGATGAACTGAATCAAACCGGAATCAAAGCAAAAGGCTATCAGTCGGATGCAGCCGATTTTGAAGCCGCCCAAAAGTTGGTGGATGATGTGCTTGCCGAATTTGGTCAAATCGATGTGGTGGTGAACAATGCCGGAATTACAAAAGACAATTTGCTGATGAGAATGAGTATTGAAGATTACGAAGAAGTCATCAGAGTCAATCTGAATTCGGCTTTTAATCTGACCAAGGCGGTCACCCGTCCGATGATGAAACAGCGAAAAGGTTCGATTATCAATATGAGCTCGATTGTCGGCAGAAGAGGAAATGCAGGTCAGGCAAATTATGCAGCTTCCAAAGCAGGTTTAATCGGTTTGTCAAAATCGGTGGCACTGGAGCTCGGTTCGAGAAATATCAGATGCAATGTCATCGCACCCGGATTTATCGAAACTGAAATGACCGAAAAGCTGGATCCGAAAGTAGTTGAAGAATGGCGGGCAACCATTCCGTTGAAACGAGGCGGTACACCAGAAGATATTGCAAACGCCTGTTTGTTCCTGGCTTCAGATTTGTCTGATTACATTACCGGTCAGGT
>JACFND010000068.1:0-2786 GCA_019455045.1 Flavobacteriia bacterium | reverse complement strand
AGTATTATTCTTTCTTCACCCGCACCCTCATTTGACCGTATTATAGTCAAATACGGAAAATTTGATGAAATCATTTTATCACCAAAAGATAAATTTAAGTTTACAAAAGATTTGAAACAAATCAATCCGGATATCGTTGATAAAGTTAACCCTGTCCCGGAAAATTGATTTTAAATTTCCGGTATCAGATGAGGTTCAAATTGAGGTTCAAATAATTAATTTGTCAGTTCAATAATTAGTACTACCTTTGCAGCATCAATTTTTTTGATAGGCATCTGCTTCTGCTCATTTTTGACTTTGTATAGAATTCACATTTTTTCACTTTCAGTTTTTGCTTTTTCAGTTGCCAACCTTTTCGGTTCAGAAGACTATTTCTTCTAAAACTGATTTTTAAAAGTAAAACAATATTCAACAAACGCTTATTTATTTTAACTCAAAAGAGAAATTAAACTTTACACCGGCTATGGTGAATTTGTTTATTCGATTAATTTTTGGAGTAAACCAAATGGCACAAAGTGATAAAAATTCATGATAGAAAATTTTAATAAAAAATCTAAAAACAATTTTAGACCCAATCCGGCACCCGAAGGTTTTAGCCGGTTAAATTTAATTAAACCGATACAAAAATCGCTTAGAGATGCGGGTTACAGACAACCCACTGAAATTCAAAACAAGGCGATTCCACAGATTTTGGCAAACAGAGACATTCTTGGCTGTGCCCAAACCGGAACCGGAAAAACAGCTGCATTTGCAATTCCTATTTTTCAGAAATTACAACAAAACAGCCATAAAAGAGGAATTCGTACACTGGTGCTGACGCCTACCCGGGAACTTGCAATACAAATTGAAGAAAATTGCAAGACCTATTCAAAATATCTCGATACCCGGACATTGGCTATTTTTGGCGGCGTTTCGCAGGCAGGACAGGTTAATGCAATCAAAAAAGGAGTTGAAATCCTGATTGCAACACCCGGGAGATTATTGGACTTGATGCAGCAGGGAATTGCCGATATTTCAAAAATCGAAATTTTAGTACTGGATGAAGCCGACCACATGCTGGATATCGGTTTTATTCACGATATCAAAAAAGTATTGAAAAATGTTCCCGAGAAAAGACAAACCTTATTTTTCTCGGCTACCATGCCCAAAGACATCAGAAAATTCGCAAATTCGATTTTGAAAAATCCGGTTGAAATTTCAGTAAAACCCGAGACTACAACTGCAGAGACGGTGAGCCAATCTGTTTATTTTGTGGAGAAAAAAGAAAAACCGGAATTGCTTGTTCAAATTCTAAAAGACAAAGCCATACCGCGTTCACTGGTGTTTACAAGAACCAAACACGGTGCTGACAACCTGGTTCGGAGATTAAATAAAAATGGAATCCGGGCAGCTGCCATTCACGGAAATAAATCACAAAACAACAGACAAAGGGTTTTGGATGATTTTAAAAATACACGAATCAGAGTTTTGGTAGCCACCGACATCGCATCAAGAGGAATCGATATTGAAGAATTACCACATGTAGTGAATTACGAACTTCCAAATGTGGCAGAAACTTATGTACACCGAATCGGACGAACCGGCAGAGCCGGAAAAGGGGGCGTGGCTATTTCGTTTTGCGATGAGGAACAGAAATCGGATTTAAGCAATATACAAAAGCTGATTGGTTTTAAAGTACCGGTTGGACAATTAATAAATCAATAAAAAAATAGTTATATAAATAATGGCAGACAGTTACAACAAAAAAGCAGTACGACAGAAGAAATTAGAAAAAAGAAAAACCAAACAGGAAAGACGGGAGGAACGAAAACTTAACAACGACAAAGGCAAAAATTGGGAGGAAATGGTGGTTTATTTAGATGAATTCGGACAACCCACCGATGTGCCACCCGAAAAACAGATCAGAACAGAAATTGAACTCGATGACATTCTGCTTGGTGCTGCACCGGTTGAAATTGTTGAAGAAGCCGCTCTTACAGGGGTTGTTAAATCATTTTTCAGCGACAAAGGTTATGGATTTATTCAGGAAGACATCAGCGGAGATACTGTTTTTGTTCACGCCAACCATTTGACTGAAACCATCGCTGAAAATGACCGGGTTACTTTTGAAAAAGAGAAAACGACCAAAGGCTTTGCAGCTATAAATGTTCAAAAAATAAAATAAATTATAAATCATATTAAAAATCAAAAAAAAATGCAAGAAGGAACAGTAAAATTCTTTAATGAATCAAAAGGTTACGGTTTTATCAAACCAGATAACGGAACACAAGATGTTTTTGTTCACATCAACGGATTGAAAGAAGAAATCAGAGAAAATGATAAAGTTGTTTTTGAAGTTCAACAAGGTAGAAAAGGACTCAACGCAGTGAATGTCAGTCTGGTTTAACAACCTGTAGTGTAAATTAAAAAGGCCCGTTTGGGTCTTTTTTTATTCAAATCATTTCTTGTTCTCGAATCTAAAATAAGACCGGTTAATCATCTTATTTATCAAAAGCTCTTTTCACCTGAGGAATCACCTTGGTCGCATACAGCTCGATCACCTTCATCAGTTCATCGTGTCCCGGAATTCCAACATCCAAATGTGCCACAAAACGGGTCAGTCCAAAAGTTTCAGCCATTTCAATAATCTTTTCAGCGGCCTGATTGATATCGCCCATCACCAATGCGCCTTCGGGGCTCATACCGCCTTCGAACTGAAGTTGGGTAAACGGCGCCCAACCGCGGTCTCTTCCCACTCTGTCCATCTGGGCTTTGTAATACGGAAAATAATCTTCGATCAGTTTTTG
>JACFND010000009.1:36824-61178 GCA_019455045.1 Flavobacteriia bacterium | reverse complement strand
TCATCATTATTCAACTTTTTTCCTAAATGAGATTATTGTATTCATCAATTTATAAGAAAATTCATAGGCTGATTTAAACTCGGTTTCATCGATATAATTTCTTTCTTTCGCCTTGTACAGGCAAGTTACAATTTCTGCCGTTGATCCGATGGAATAACCCAAAAATCTACGAAATTCAAATTTTGACTGAAGTATTGACCCTTCTGCGATATTTAATGCAATGGAATCTGCGGCGCGCCGAATCTGGGAAGTTAAATTAAATTTTTCGGCCTCAGGAAATTTCTTAGAAATTTGAAATATTAATTCTCTAAACTTCATTGATTCCTGCCAGATAATCAATTTTTCAAACTTAAAACTCATATCTAATTTTTTTAGTAATCATCCAACACCCAACACCCCACATCCGGGCAAATTCAATTTTTCCAATTCTTTCCGTCCTGAACTACGTGCTCAACCGTAATATTTATTCCCGAAAACTTTCCTGTCAGATGTTCGGCAGTCCGGTCAGCCGAATAAACCGATCGGTGCTGACCGCCGGTACAGCCAAAATTGACTTCAAGATTTGTAAATCCTCTGTTCAGATAATCTTGAATCGTCAGATCCACAAGCCGATAAGCAGCATCCAGAAATTCGTGGATTTTTGTTTTTGTTTCCAAAAATTCAATCACTTCTTCGTCTCTTCCGGTCAGCCGTTTGTATTCTTCAAATCTTCCGGGATTCAATATGCCGCGGCAGTCAAACACAAATCCGCCGCCGTTGCCCGAAGGATCGGCAGGAATACCGTTTTTGTACGAAAAACTTCTGACGTTGATATTCAATTTATTATCCATTTATTTTTTGTTTCAATTCTATAAAAAATTTAGGCTCGGACAGTTTGACAATCACTGATTTCAATTCAGGATAATCATTGATCAATTCCAGATTTTTGATTTCATTCAGATTTTTTAATCCAAATTCAATGCTTTTCAGAAAATGAGGTTTTCGTTCATAAATTCCTCTGAAACCGTAAGTTCCCAGCACCTGAAGCAATCTTTCGATCAGACAGAGCTGATATCCTTTTTGAAATTCGGATTTGTCCAAATTATTTTGACCAATCTCAATCAATTCATTCCAATACAAATCATAAAATTCCTGTTTCCATTCATTTGAAAGATTTGCTTTTGCCTGCCAGATCAGCGAAACCAGATCATATTGAACCGGTCCTTTCAGACCGCCCTGATAATCGATAAAATACGGCTGATCGTTGTGAACCATTATGTTTCTCGACTGAAAATCACGAAAAACAAAATAACGGTTTGGGATTTTCTCAAAATCATGTGCAAATTTCTCAAAATCCTGAAGAAGTCTTCCATGGTTGAATTCAATATCCGACAGATTCAGAAAATAATTTTTAAATGAAAACAAATCTCTCAAAACCAGCAGATAATTGAATTGCTGATAGCTGAAACATTTTGAATAATCCAAACCTTTGTCGCCCAAAACCTGCAGTCTTACCAATTGTCTGATTGACTTTTTGAAAATTTCCTTTGACTTTTCTCTGTCATCTTCAATCAGATTCATCAGCGAAAGATTGCCCAGATCTGTCTGTGTATAAATGCTGAGATCAGGCGAAATCTTATCGATTTTTGGAAGATGATCCGTGATTTTTGAAAAATGAGAAGTAAAATAAACAAAGGTTTTGTTTTCTTCAATATTGTCGCTTTGGGTCAGAATCAATGAGTTGTTCTGAAATTCAAAGCGATAGTATTTTCTGGACGAACCGCTCTGTGCCAAAGGGATCAGCGAGTCGGCAGCATCCAAACCGTAATTATCGGTCAAAAATTTTTGAAGTTCTGTATCCATCCGAAACTTTGTTCAAAGTTAGCAAATTTGAAACTGAAAAATAGGGACATGCAGCATCTTAAAACTGAATTGTATCAGTTTTTTTCATAAATTTATAGAGTGTCTTTATTTGGGAACAGTTATTGGAAAGTGCGGTTGGTTTTTAGTTTTTTAAACAATAAAAAGAAAAATATTCAATCAAATAAGAACCAAAAAATGCATCGTATGAAAACAACAATTTTTAATCTGATTTTGGCTGCCGGTCTCGGTTTGATGAGCTGTGCGCCACAGACAACCGGATCAGCCGGAGAAGATGAAGCAAATCTTCAGCTCAATGACGGACACAATTCACAAAATTCGCTTGACTGGGCGGGTAGCTATACCGGCATTGAGCCATGTGCAAGTTGTGAGGGAATCAAAACCACACTGAAAATCAGTCAGGACGGAAACTACACTCTGACTTCAGAATATCTGGGTGTTGATGAACCGACAGTGAATGTTCAA
Organism: Flavobacteriia bacterium; assembly: GCA_019455045.1. Taxonomy (GTDB): domain Bacteria; phylum Bacteroidota; class Bacteroidia; order Flavobacteriales; family Weeksellaceae; genus Moheibacter. The sequence continues at coordinate 58,853 of JACFND010000009.1, read as the reverse complement.
AACGGAAAATTCAGCTGGAAAAACGGAAATACCATCGAGCTGGATGGTTTCAAACCGGGCGAAGGTTCACCTTATTTCAAAGTTGAAGAAAACAAAGTGAGACATCTGGATTTGGAAGGAAATGTCATCAAAGGTGATCTTGCCAACAATTATGTGCTGAACAAAACCGGAAATCCTGAAGCTGAGGACATCAGATGGGAATTGGTTGAATTGTACGGAAAACCGGTCAACGGAAATCCTGAAAATTATTATCTGATTTTCGATTCCAAAAAAGGAGAGCTGAAAGCAAAAGCAAACTGCAACACGATGACCATGCCTTATGTGATCGAAACCAGTTTCAAACTGACTGTCGGTGACGGAATTTCCACTCTGATGGCATGCCCTGATTCCGATGCAGAAGATCAGCTGAAAAAAGCTTTGAATGAAGCAGACAACATCTCGGTCGGTGACGGAGTTTTGACACTCAACAAAGCAAGAATGGCACCTTTGGCAAAATTCAAAAAAGCTGAATAATTAAAAAATACATACACTGTTTAAAACCCGGAATTTTTCGGGCTTTTTCATTTTGATTTTGAGACAGTTTTGGAAATATTTTCTAAAAAGTTATAACATAATGATTTAAATTATATTTTTGAACCGAAATTAACCGAACAAACCAAGTGAAAAAGAAAATCCGGATTTTCAGAGCTGCACTAAAAAGCATCCGAAATCAATTTGTCGGAAAACCGTCCGATAAACTCAAATTCAGCTTTCTGGTCATCCTCCATTATTTCTACAAAACCGTCGGAATTCAAAAAAAGGTCAGTTTTCCGGAATCAAAATTCAAATTACAGAACATCACACTGATCACCCGACCCGACACCATCGACTTTTGGGCATGTCTCGAATCTTACGAACCCGATCTGACCTATTTTCTGACTGAAATCCTAAAAAATCAAAAAGGAAGTTTTATCGACATCGGCGGACACATCGGCCGTTTTACTGTTTTGATGGCAAAAAACGGATGGAAGACCATCACCTTCGAACCGATGGAATCCAATTATAACAGTCTGATCAGAAATCTGGAATTCAACGATTGTCAAAAAAACACGATCGTTTACAATCTCGGTCTGGGTGAAGAAAACAAGACTCAGACGATTTATTTTGATCCGAGAGAAATGGGTGAAGCTTCTGTGATGAACACAAAACAGGGTTCCGAAACTCAGATACGGATGGTTCGTTTTGATGATTTTATGAAGAACACCAAATTTGAGGGTTTTTGTATGGTCAAAATGGACATTGAAGGAAATGAAGAAAGAGCGATCAATGGAATGCAAAATTTTCTGGCAGAACACAAACCGATGCTGGTCATCGAGCTTTGGAAAGAACATTCAAAAACGCTGATTCCTTATCTGAAATCATTGGGTTACAAAAGACTGCACATCTTCTGGTACATCGAACAAAAACACGGCGGCCCAATTGCCGAGATGAGAAAACTTTATGAAAAATCAGGAATGAAAATTAATGAGGAAGGCGAACTGCTGAACTGATCAGCTTTCTACACCCAATTTAATTTTCAGATTCTCAAGCATTGCTTTGCACATTGCATCCAGATCAAATTCGGGTTTCCAATTCCAGTCTTTTTGAGCAATCGAATCATCGATGCTTGCCGGCCAGGTATCCGCAATCGCCTGTCTAAAATCGGGTTTGTAACTGATTTCAAAATCGGGCAGATATTTTTGAATCGCTTCTGTCAGCTGTTTGGGCGTAAAACTCAAAGCATTCAGGTTGTATGAAGTTCTGATGCTCAATTTTTCCGGATCTGCCTGCATCAGTTCGATGGTCGCACGAATCGCATCATTCATATACATCATTGGCAACGCGGTTTCTTCGGAAAGGAAACATTCATATTTTCCGGTTTCCAATGCCTGATAAAAAATATCGACTGCATAATCGGTCGTTCCGCCGCCCGGCAGTGTTTTCCAGCTGATCAGTCCAGGATAACGGATGCTTCTGACGTCAACTCCGTATCTTTTGTGGTAATAATTGCACCAATATTCGCCCGATCTTTTTGAAATTCCGTAAACCGTCGTCGGAATGGCAAGTGCATTTTGTTCGGTATTATTTTTTGGCGTGTCTGCTCCAAAAATTGCAATGCTGCTCGGCCAATAAAGCTGAGAAATCTTTTTTTCGCGTGCCAGTTCCAGAAAATGCAAAAGAGAATTCATGTTCAAATCCCAGGCCTTCATCGGGATTTTTTCGGCAGTCGCAGAAAGCATGGCTGCCAGATGATAAACGGTGTCAATCTGATGTTTTTGAACCAAATCAGAGATTCTTTCGGTATCGTTTACATCCAGCTTTTCGTAATATTCATCATCCACCTCTGAAGCATCCTTCAGATCGGTTGAAAGCACATTATGATTTCCGTAAATTTTTCTCAGCGATGCCACGAGTTCAGAGCCGATTTGACCGAGTGCTCCGGTGACCATTATTTTTTTTGACATAATTCTCTCTTAAAAAAAGTAGTACAAAGATAAGATTTAAACCAAAATCGGCTGACAAAAAAAACAGGCTTTAATTCAATGATAAAATTCAAGGATCAGAATTGGAAAAACCGGCTTCAATTACCGATTTCTGTCTTTTGCCGCTATTCATATCATCAATCAATGAACTATTTTGCTAAATTTGTATCCTTAATCTTATCAAATAACCGATACAACAAATCCAATTAAATGAAAAAATTATTAATCATGGGTATTGCATTATTGACTGTAAATGGTATGAGTCAGGATAAATTTCATGCCATTAATTTAGAAAATATGGATACCGGCATAAGACCGCAGGACGATTTTTACAATTTCGTCAACGGCAACTGGATGAAAACCGCAAAAATTCCGGCAGACCGATCACGATGGGGAAGTTTTGACGAATTGAGAGAAAATACAGACCAGACGACTCTGGCGATACTGAAAGGTTTGCTTGGAAAAAATTTCCAGAAGGGAAGCGACGAACAGAAAATTGCAGATCTGTACGAATCCTATATCGATTTTGACGCAAGAAACAAAGTGGGTCTGGCACCGATTCAGCCTTATCTGGACAAAATAGACAAAATCAAAAACCTGAAAGATCTTCAGGATTATCTGACCGAAGTAACTCCGCTCGGATTCAATTCGCTTTACGGATTTTATGTTCGTTCACATATGAAGAACAGCGCCGAAAATACGATTTATCTCGGCGGAATGAATCTGGGTATGGGAAGAAATTATTACCAGAAAGAAAATCAGGAGAACAGAGACAAACTCGAACTCTATTCAAATTATATCGATAAAATTTACAGATTCACAGGCGAAAAGACCAGAGATCTGAAAGGTCCGAAAATTCTTGATTTTGAAAGACAGATTGCATCCAATATGTGGACTGTGGAAGAACAGAGAGACAGCAGAAAAAGATATAATCCTTACGCTGTAAACGATTTGAGTCAGCTTTCAAAAAATGTTGATTTCAAGAAATTCCTGGGCGATCTGAATGTGAAAACAGATTCAGTCATCATCAGTGAAATCAATCTGTACAAGAATATGGACAAATTGATCAATATGGAAAATCTTCCGGTGATCAAAGAATATCTGAAATTCCATCTGATTGACGGCGCAAGCGGTTATCTGACCAAAGAGCTGGACGAACTCAGTTTTGAATTTTACAGCAAACAGCTGAGAGGTCAGCTGGAACAAAGATCGCTCGACAAAAGAGGGCTTGAATTTGTAAACGGTTCTGCAGGAGAGCTTTTGGGTAAGATTTATGTAAAAGATAATTTTCCGCCCGAAGCAAAAGCAAGTGCAGTTGAAATGGTCGATTATCTGTTCAAATCATTCAAGGTTCACATCAACAATCTGGAATGGATGTCGCCCGAGACCAAGGTGAAAGCATTGGAAAAACTGAGCAAATTCACTGTAAAAATCGGTTATCCCGACAAATGGAGAGATTATTCAAATCTTGAAATTTATTCGCACAACGAAGACCAGGCTTTGTTTAAAAATGTGATGAATCTGAAACTGTGGAGATACAATTACAATTTTGACAAAATCGGAAAACCGGTTGACCGTTCAGAATGGGGAATGAATCCTCAGACCGTGAATGCATATTTCAATTCTTCAAACAACGAAATCGTATTTCCGGCTGCCATTCTTCAATATCCGTTCTATGATTACAGAGCAGATGCAGCCGTGAATTTCGGCGGCATGGGCGCTGTGATCGGACATGAGATCTCACACAGTTTTGACGATTCGGGTGCTTTGTATGACGGAGACGGAAATCTGAAAAACTGGTGGACAAAAGAAGACGAAGAAAAATTCAAAGCGGCAGGTCAGGCACTGGCTGATCAGTACAGCAAATATGAACCGGTGAAAGGTTCGTTTGTAAACGGTAAATTCACACTGGGTGAAAATATCGGTGACCTCGGCGGTGTAAGCGTTGCTTTTGACGCATTGAAAATGTATCTGAAAGACCACGGAAATCCGGGATTGATCGACGGTTTCACACCCGAACAGAGATTCTTCATCTCTTGGGGAACCATCTGGAGAACCAAAGCAACCGATGAAGCACTGAAAAATCAGGTGAATACAGATCCGCATTCGCCGGGTTATTACAGAGCATTCGGACCGATCATCAATGTGGACGGTTTCTTTGAAGCATTTGACATCAAACCGGGTGACAAAATGTACAAAGCGCCCGAGGACAGAATCAGAATCTGGTAACAAATGATTGTTCAGGGTTTATTCAGAAAATTATTTCTAAGAAAAATTATCAAGATGACTACAGCAGATGCAGTTAAGAATTCAAATGCGACCTTTATCGATATCAGGGAAGCATACGAATTGGAAATCGACGGGAAAATAGAAAAAGCGATCAATATTCCGCTGACCGAAATTCCGGATCGTGTGGATGAAATCAAACAGATGCCAAAACCGATCGTGGTTTTTTGCAGAGGCGGCAACCGCGCGACTTCGGCATTCAATTTTCTGATTGAAAACGGCGTTGAGGAACTCTATTGCGCCGGTGGATATGAAGATGTAAATGAAATCCTGAATTCTTAAAAATTCTGAATGATACAGCTGCCTTGCCATCGGATTTATTGATGGCAGGGCAGTTTTTTATTCAATTAAAAATCTAATCAAATGACCAAAAAAGAAAGAGCGAAAATCGTGATGGAAGAACTTGAAAAACTCTATCCAAAACCTGCCATTCCGCTCGATCATTACGATCCTTATACGCTGTTGGTAGCTGTTGTACTTTCTGCTCAGACCACCGACAAAAAGGTAAATGAAATCACACCCGAGCTGTTTGCAAGAGCATCCAACGCAAAGGCGATGAGTCTGCTCGAAGTCCATGAAATCAAACATCTCATCCGTCAGATCGGACTTTCAAATACAAAGGCGAAAAATCTGAAACGACTGTCAGAAATACTGGTTGAAAAATACAACGGCGAAGTCCCTCAGACTTTTGAAGAACTCGAAGAACTGCCCGGCGTCGGTCACAAAACTGCTTCGGTGGTGATGTCACAGGCATTTGGTCATCCGGCTTTTCCGGTCGATACCCACATTCACCGGCTGATGAAACTCTGGAAACTGAGCAACGGAAAATCTGTCGAACAGACAGAAAAAGACGCCAAGAAACTTTTTCCGATCGAAGTCTGGAACAAACTTCACATTCAGATTATCTATTACGGCAGGGAATATTCGCCGGCACGCGGAAGAAATGATGAAAAAGACTTTATCACCCGCAAATTATTTGAGAAATAAGTCAGTTCCAATTTAAAACCGATTCACACCATTATTTTATTAAATTTGCATTCTAAACAATTTTCCAATGTTGAATACAATCATCACCGGCTCAGGTCATTTTTTACCCGAAAGGATCATAAAGAACGATTTTTTTCTGGATTATGATTTCTTCGGAGAAGACGGCCAGAAAATCGAAAAACCGATTGAAGAGACCATCGCGAAATTTCAGGAAATCACAGAAATAGAGGAAAGAAGATATGCGGACGACCGTATGTACACTTCTGATTTGGCGGCGATTGCGGCAAAAAAAGCATTGGAAGAAGCCGGGATCGACAAGGAGGAACTCGATTATGTCATCGTTGCCAACAACTACGGAGACATCGATCCGGTGTACAGACAGGTGGACAGTATGCCGTCGATTGCGACCCGTGTAAAAAACAAACTCGGCATCAAAAACAACCATTGCCGTCCGTACGAAATGCTGTTTGGCTGTCCGGGCTGGATTGAGGGAATGATCCTGGCTCATCATCTGTTTTTGTCGGGTACTGCAAAAAAAGCTTTGGTGATCGGCGCAGACACACTTTCGAGAGCCGTGGATCCGCACGACCGTACCGCAATGATTTTTTCGGACGGAGCAGGCGCAGTCGTTCTCGAAGCTGTGGAATCTGATAAAAAAGAAGGAATCATTTCTTACGATACGCTTTGCGACAGTCTGGATGAAATGGATTATCTGACCAATGACGAATCGCTGAAATCAGATTATGAAGGTTCAAAGGTCAACATCAAAATGAGAGGACGAAAAGTGTATGAATATGCACTCAGAAAAGTTCCGGCGCTGATCAAAAGAACGATCGACAAATCGGGTCTTGACATCAGCGACATCAACAAAGTGCTGCTGCATCAGGCAAATGCGAAGATGGATCATGCCATGGTTCAACGACTTTTCAGATTATACAATATCAAAGAAATTCCGGAAGACATCGCTCCGATGACGGTTCAGAAATTCGGAAATTCTTCTGTGGCAACCGTTCCGACCATGTATGATCTGATTTCAAAAAACAAGCTCGGCGATCACAAATTCCATCCGGGAGACCATCTGGTTTTCGGTTCGGTGGGAGCCGGAATGAACATCAATGCGGTGGTTTATAAAATTCCAAAAAAATAACCCCAATTACATTCGGTTGTGCCTACAATCGAAATTTTTTTTAATGTTTTGTTAATTGATTTTAACATTTGTTAATCTTTTGCTAAAGTTCGTCGGGCAGCTATAAATCAAAGTTTTAATAGTTTAGTTTTGTAAGCAAATCAAGGGGTTTTTCATAGTTAAGGGACAAAAATGAAGGGACTAAATTTAGTAATTTTTATTGCAATTGCAGTTATGGCCACATCATGCGGTACGTTAATTCCTGCAAATCAGGCAAAAACAAATTATCTTCCCATCGATCGTTCCTACTACGCAGAAAGCTCAATCATCAACAAAACTCTTTTTGAAGAAAACAAAGCCAACGAAGTAAGTCAGGTTAAAGTTAAAAAAGAAAAAACTGCAATCGAGGAACTCAATGACATCCACGCATTTGCAATGGCTTCTTTTGTAACCGGCATACTTTCAGAAGCAGAATCTTATCTGGGTGTTCCTTACCGTTACGGCGGAACTTCAAGAAGCGGAATCGACTGTTCGGCATTTGTTCAGCGGGTTTTTGAAATCTTTGATCAGGATCTGCCAAGGATTTCTTCTGCACAGGCTAAAGAAGGCCATCCGGTTTCAAAAGACGAACTGAGAGCCGGCGATCTGATCTTCTTTGCAACCAACGGAGGCAGCCGTGTGAGCCATGTCGGTATTGTTCACAATGTTTCCGATCAGGGTGATGTTGAATTCATACATGCATCGACTTCAAAAGGAGTGATCGTTTCTCCGCTCAGCGATTCGTACTGGTCAAAAAGATATCTGTACGCGAAAAGACTGATCGACTGATCGGGAATCAATTTTTCTTATTTCAATTTTGATTTAAAACCATTTCCTGGTTTTGTGCTCAGGATTTAGCTGTACCATTAGCTTTTATCTGCAAGACCAATTGAAACCGAATACAGCTTGGAAGGAACGAGAAGAATTATAACCTTTTAACCTCCTCTAAAATAATCTTTTTGCAGTTGTCCCAACTAAATTCTTTGAACATTTTTGGATTATCAAATTCATCGGCATCTTCAAAGTATGACAAACTTTTAACTACGAGAAACTTTGAACCGTCCTTATATTTTTGAAGATAAAACTCAATTATTTCGGGCAGAGTAAATTCTTTTAACAAAAAGTATAAATCAACAAAATCTTTTTTGCTTCCGCGCCCAGAAATCGCATTCAGTTTCATCGCTGCAATATCCTGTTTAGAAGCAAGTCTGATGTTATCAATTACACTGGGTTTCGCAATTACAGGGTATTTATAATTTACAAAATCCACTTTTAGTCCGTTGACTTCTAAAATAAGTATATTTTTACTCTGCTTTAATACCCGAGATTCTCCATATTCAGAAATTTCCCTTCGAAATAAATCTGCATCAATTTCTGAATTTCCAAAAAAATCTAAATCGACTGAATTTCTGTGTCCAATTTGAAGCGCCAATGCTGTTCCTCCGACCAATAAAAAGTCTGAGAACACATCAGATTTCATTACAAACTTCAGGAATTCCACAAGTTCGGGTGCAACTGTCTGTGTTTGTAGCATCTGAATTCGGTTTTATCAATTTGAAAAAGGTTGGCAACAAATGCAAGCGTTACGGCATCCAAACTCCTTGCAGTCAGAGCAGTTTCTTTAATCGTTTCCATTCCGTAATATTCTTTTATCAGCAGCCAGTCGTTCCAATTACCGTATTCCAAAACACGAAGGATCATTTGTTTTGAATATTTATCCAAATCAAAATTCTCAATATCGATGTCCCAAAACAGTACAGACGAAAAATCCGCTATAGTAATTTCCTTTTTCACAAGGTAAATTTACAAAATTCAATGAAATCAAATATTATCTGTTTTGAGGAGGAAATTATAATTCTTTAAATTCATTGCAGTTGAAATAAAATGAAACCAAAAACTCATCAGTTGATTAAAATACAACCAAAAAGAAAATCATTCTGAAATGTTTTTTGATTAATCGCATTATGTCATTTCAGAATGCAGCGTAATTTCTTAATTTCGTTAAAAAATTAATTTGAAGCCCAAATCACTCCATCCAAATGATCAGATTGCAATCGTTGCGCCTTCGGGAAGGATTTTTCCCGAAGAACTGAATGCCGGTTTGGAACTGATCAAAGAATGGCAATTAACCGCCAAAACCGGAGAACATATTTTTGAGGATTATTTTTTGGGTTATCATTATGCCGGAACTCCGCAGCAAAGAACAGCAGACCTTCAGGATGCTTTGGATGATGACCAAATCAAAGCCATTTGGTTTGCAAGAGGCGGATACGGCGCAGTCCATCTGATCGATCGGATTGACTGGACAAAGTTTCTTCAAAATCCAAAATGGCTGATCGGCTATTCGGACATCACTGCTTTTCACAATCATCTCAATAATTTTGGAATCCAAACACTGCATGCAGTCACCGTCAAAAGGCTGAAAACCGAATATACAGAAGAAACTTTTGAAAGTTTGAGAAAAGTTCTTTTTGGCGAAAAATTAAATTATCAGATCAAAGCCAATCCTTACAATTGTTTTGGAAAAGTTCATGGAAAACTGGTCGGCGGAAATCTTTCACTGATTTACAGTCTGACCGGCAGTCCGTCTGAAATCAAAGGTGAAAATCTGATTCTGTTTATCGAAGACTGGTGCGAAAACTGGTATCATCTCGACCGTATGCTGATGAATTTGAAACGCAACGGACTGCTTGACAGGATTTCGGGTCTGATCGTTGGGAATTTTACAAAGATGGACATTGAAGAAGAAAACCCTGATTTTGAAAACAGCTTTGATCCGATTTCTTATGAAATAATTTATAATTTTATAAAAGATTACAATATACCGGTCTGTTTTGGTTTTCCGGCCGGACATACAGGTGACAACCGTGCGCTGATCATGGGCGCAGAAATCAGTCTGGAATCAGGCCCGAACGGTGTAAAAATAGAATTCTGAAAAATGAAAAATGTAATTGTACTCGATCATCCGCTGATCAAAAGCAAAATGACTCAGATCCGAAGAAAGGATACGCCGACCAAGATGTTCAAAGAGCTGGTCAAAGAAATTTCAACACTGATGTGTTACGAACTGACGCGTGATCTGGAAACCGAAGAAGTCGAAATCGAAACACCGATCAGCAAAACCGTCGGCTATAAAATCAAAGGTGAGGACATCGTTCTGGTGCCAATACTGAGAGCCGGGCTGGGAATGGTCGAAGGAATTCAGGATCTGATACCCAATGCGAAAATCGGTCACATCGGAATTTATCGGGATCACAAAACGCTTCAGCCGGTTGAATATCTGTGCAAACTGCCGCCAAACATTGCAAAACGTGATGCGATCGTGATCGATCCGATGCTTGCCACCGGCGGTTCTGCGGTCAAAGCAATTGAAATCCTGAAATCTCACGGTGTAAAATCAATCCGGCTTGCCTGTCTGGTCGGCTGTCCCGAAGGAATTGAAATGGTGCACAGCCATTATCCGGATATTCCGATTTATCTGGCTGCGCTTGACAAAGGTTTGAACGAAAAGAGCTATATTGTTCCGGGTCTCGGTGATGCCGGCGACCGTTTGTTTGGAACCCAATAATTAAAAATCATGGCGGATCATAATCTTTTTGGAATTGAAGCTGAAAAACAGGCTGCCGATTATTTGGCGAAAAAAGGTTATGAAATCATCGAAAGAAACTGGACTTTTCTGAAAGCTGAAATCGACATCATTGCAAGAGATCCTGAAAAAGACGAGCTTGTAATCGTTGAAGTCAAAGCAAGAAAGAAAGATCCGCTTGTACTGCCCGAACTGGCGGTCAACAAAAAGAAGCGAAGACTGCTGATCACTGCAGCAGACGAATACATCGTATCAAACGAAATCGATTTGGACTGTCGTTTCGACATCATCAGCATTGAAAAATCAAAGGACGAATGGTTTATCGACCATATTGAAAATGCATTTTTTTCGTTTGAATAATTTTTCGGACGACATTTTCAAAAAATCAGCAGGTTGGACTCAAAATTGAATTATGGGTCGAATGGTGTGTATATCAAAAATATATTTTAATTTAGTCCTTATCAAACATTTGAAATTATGAAAAAACTAATCTTGGCAAGCTTTATCTTTCTTTTTGGTGTAATCGCTTATGCACAGTCGGCGATCGGCACCTGGAAGACAATTGACGACAAAACCGGAAAGGAAAAATCCTACGTTCAGATTTATGAAACCAAAAGCGGAAAACTTCAGGGCAAAGTGGTGAAAATCCTTACTCCTGGCAAGGAACACGAAACCTGCAAAGACTGCAGCGGTGACAATAAAAACAAACCGATCATGGGAATGGTAATCATGTGGGGACTTCAAAAGGACGGCAACAGCGCCTGGTCCGGCGGACATATCCTCGATCCGAACAACGGAAAACAGTACAAATGCAAAATCAATTTGATTGACGCAAACACACTGAACGTCAGAGGATTTCTGGGCGTATCTCTTCTCGGGAGATCTCAAACCTGGTATAGGGTCGAATAATTAAAACCGGTATAATTAAAGGACAAAAAATTAAAGAAAATCTCTTTCAATTCGTTTTGAGAGAGATTTTTTTATTTGAATCGAAATACAAATTCGGAAAACTTTCACAGTCCGAACTTTGGCATAAAATATTATTCGCTTAATTTCGTAACCGCAAACCGAATACAGAAATGAAAAAACTGATTCCGATATTTTGTTTTTTGATGATTTTCATCGGCTGTACCGAAACCGATATCATCAACGAAACCGGCGAAATGGAGATTACAGACATCAGTCTGCCCGAGCTGCCAAACGGATATTTTTATCAGGGCTGGCTGCTGGTTGACGGCAGTTTTGTTTCTGCAGGCACCATCACAAATGATTCGATTGCAAACAATTATGCAAGATTTTCAAAGATCGATGCAAGCGATTTGAGCAATGCCCAGTCTTTTGCAATTACGGTTGAAACTTCGAGCGGTGCACCTTCGGATTATGTTCTGCTGATTGGTGATTTTGAAGGAAACACTGCACAGCTCAGTCCAAATGCAATTGCATCAAACGGCGTAAGAACTTTGGGTCAGAAAATTTCTGCAGGCTACACGGTTCAGAATGCATCTGTTCCACCCGAAGAAGCAGGCAACTACGGCACCAACGGAATCTGGTTTTTTAAGGGAAGCGATGACAACAAGGAACCGACACTTGGTCTTGATTATCACGGTTTGAGATATCAGGCGTGGCTAATCAAAACATTTGAAGGAAACGACTGGTATCTGAATATGGGTCAGATCGAATCGGATACGATTGCAGACAACTGGCGAAATTTTATACCGGCTCCTTTTGTACCGAATATTCCGGATTTTCCGGGTGAAGACTTTTTACAGCAGCCGGGTTCGGGCACTTCCTATCCCGAAGGATTTTTTCCGGCAGATGTGAGAGGTTCAAAAGTCGTCCTCACTCCTATTTTTACAAATTACAACAATGCCGAAATTCCGTTTCCGATCTTCCTCCTTCGGTCTGATGTTCCTGCTGATGCGGTCAAAGATCCGAATCTGGTCAGAGAAATGGAGATTAACAACAATTACAGTCTGAAGGCGAAGAAATTATAAAATCAATTCAAAATTTCAAGGGTAATTTCAATTCTTTACAAGGATTGAACTACAACGTTTTGTCATCATTTTTGTCTTGCTGCGCAACAAAAATGCCGCCAAAACGATAACATTCATCCATCTCTAACCCCGATTTGCTCTCCGCTGACGCTCCGTTTAATCGGGACTACAAATATTTGACCCGCAGCTGCGGGTCAGTCTAAATCCTGATTTTTAATTCATGATTTGATTAAAGCATTTTATAAGTTTTCGGCTTTCATAAATTAGTATTAACTTCGCAGCACAAACCGAAAGGGGTGCTTCCGTCAGGAGGCTGAGATTATACCCGAAGAACCTGGACAGGTAATGCTGTCAAGGGAATTTTCAAAATTATTCCCTGTTCAAAATCTCAAACATCGGATGCTGCAGAATCCGGATGATTGATTGAACAGTGAATAAAAAAAAGGGATAATCCGCCTTTCATTTAAAAAATTAATTTAAAATGAAAAGTAGGATTTTTTTATTTGGGCTCATTTGCGGAGCCTTTGTATCGGCACAGGAAATCATTGAAGCCGATACCACAAAAATCGAACTCGGAACGGCTGAAATCATTCAGAAACTTCCGCTCACTACTGAAAAAGTCAGTAAAAAACAGTTGAATCAAAAAAATCTGGGTCAGGACATGGCGTCGCTGCTCAGCAATGAAACTTCGGTGGTGGTAACCAGCGATGCGGGTGCGGGCGTCGGCTATTCGTCGATCCGAATCAGAGGGGTCGCTCAGGATCATATCAATATCACAATGAACGGCGTACCGCTCAACGATCCCGAATCTCAGAATGTGTTTTGGGTCAATATGCCAGATTTGGCAACCAATGCTTCGTCGGTGCTGATTCAGCGCGGTGTTGGAACTTCATCTTCGGGAACGGCTGCTTTTGGTGCTGCGATGAATATTGAATCTGAGAATCCGTCAAATCGGGAATTTGTTGAATTTTCGGCTTCGGCAGGAAGTTTCAATACCCAAAAATATTCGCTCAAAGGCGGAACCGGTGCAATTTTCAACGGCAGACTGACGCTCGATCTGAATGCTTCACTGATCAAATCGGACGGCTATATCGACCGTGCTTTCAGCGATCTGTATTCTTTTGGCCTGAATGCAAAATACCGTTTAAATTCAAATACGGTTTTTACATTCTGGAATTTTAACGGAAAGGAAAAAACCTATCAGGCGTGGAACGGAATCGATGAACAGACTTTGAAAACCAACCGCAGATTCAATCCGGCGGGTGCGATTTATGATTCGGACGGAAATATCGTTGATTATTACAAAAACGAAACTGACAATTACAGACAGAATCACAACCATCTGGGCTGGCAGCAGAATTACGGAAAAGGCTGGAAATCTTCTGCGACAATGTATTATACCCGGGGAAAAGGTTATTATGAAAATTACAAACAGAATGCAAAACTGTATCAGTACAAAATTGAATCAGACACCGAAAGAGCGGATCTGGTCAGACAAAAATGGCTGGACAGCAATCTGTACGGTTTGAATTTTAATATTGAAAATCAACGGCTTGGGAATCTGAAATATTTTGGCGGTTTTGCAATCAATCATTTCAACAACAAACATTACGGAAAAGTGATTTGGCTGAAAGATGTTGAAAACTGGAATTCCGATTTTGAATTTTACAGAAATCTGTCTGACAAAAACGATCTGTCGGTTTATTCAAAAGCGGTTTTGGAACTGAATGATTTTGAACTGTTTGGAGATATTCAGTATCGTCATGTTTCTTACAAAACCAAGGCTGCACCGGGTGGTGAAAACGAATATGAAAACTTTTTTGCATTTGATGATCAATTTGATTTTGTCAATCCGAAAATCGGAATCAATTACAATCCGGATTTGTATCAGACGATTTATTTCTTTTACGGCTTGTCACATCGCGAACCGATTCGATCCGATTATCTGGACAACGGCAGAAAACTCGATCCCGAAAAACTGCATGATTTTGAATTGGGTTACAAAAAATCGGGCCGATTGAAACTGAATGCAAATCTGTTTTATATGTATTATCTCGACCAGCTGGTAGCGACCGGACAGCTGAATCAGACCGGAAATTATATCAGAACCAACAGCGGAAAAAGTTTCAGAACCGGAATTGAAATCAGTTTCGGTTATGAAATCATTTCATCAAAACTTGATCTTTTCGGGAATCTGAGCAGAAGCATCAGCAGAAACATTGATTATTCCGAAATCGGTTATGATTCGGACGGAAATGAACTGCTGACCGAATACGGAAATACACCGATTTCTTTTTCGCCAGATTGGGTGGCTGCGGTCGGTTTGGACTGGCAGCCGGTTAAAAATCTGTATTTCAATCTCAGCGGAAAATATGTGGGCAGTCAGTATCTGACAAATACAAAATTGAATGACGGAAAGCTCAATGATTATTTTCTGACCGATCTGCTGATCCGTTATCAGCCAAAAATCAAATCATTCAAAAATCTTGAATTTTCGGTTTTGGTCAACAATCTTTTTGACCGGAAATATGAAAGCAACGGATTTTATTACGAAGGCGCCTATTATTATCCGCAGGCGGGAATTAATGTTTTGGGCGGTTTGAGTTTCAGATTTTAAATCAAATCAAAACCATAAAAAGCGTTGAAATCAGAAATTTGACCCAAAGAGGTACGATTATGAGGATGCAAAGACGTACGGCCCATTGAATAAAGGAATGTACAATGTTAGAAATGTAGAGACGTACGGTTTTAAGAAAATAGAGATGTACCAAAATGTACAATATTGAGATTGTAGAGACGTACGGTGCCAGGGATTTAGAGACGTACGGTTTTAAGAAAATAGAGATGTACCAAAATGTACAATATTGAGATTGTAGAGACGTACGGCCGTACGTCTCTACCTCTAAAAACGAAACCTTTCCGACCGAGTTTCCCACAATTTTCTGGAATGATTATAAAATGATGCAGTCATCTAAATATCAAAAACCATAGTTTCTGAATAAGAAAAAATTAAAATCCACAAAAAAAGCGTCCCAAACCGGGACGCTTTTGCATTTTATTATTGGATCAACTTCTTATTTGATCACCGCCTTGGTATTGAATTCAAGACGTTTTCCTTCTGCTTTGATGATATAGACACCTTTGTTGAACAGACTGATTTTGACTTCATCCTGTCCGTTTGAATTTTGAATGGTTTTGACCAGTTTTCCGTTCAGATCGTAAACCGAAATCTTTTCAATTGATTTTTCGGGATTCTGAAGTTTGAGCGTCACCTCATTTTTTGAAGAATTATAAACCAAAACATCATTTCTTTTCTGATAGTCGATATCGTTCACATCCATACCCTGACCCCAAATGATCTGTACAAATTCGGGATGATCAATATACGGATTTCTGTTGTTCTGATGATTGTAATAAATCAGATCATTGATATTTTGTTCACGCTCACTCACCGGATCCATCACATGCCACTGAATCAGCATATCAAGAAAATCCTGATTAAAAACGTGATTGGCAGTTCCGTCAAACATCACCTTCACTTCGGCATTTGAACTGTTGTAAAAACCGGCCATCTTGTCCTGATAACAGGTTGCAAAATAAAAATATGCTCTTGCGACATCACCTTTGAATTCATCGATCGGTTCAAAAACTGTGATTGCAGAATTCTTTGTAAATTTCCCTTTCAACGAACCGTTTTTGGTATAACACGGCATATTGGTTCCGCCGCTGTTGCACGGATTTGCGCTGCCCGGATTTGCCACATCGCCGTGTGCATAATTGTCGCGCCAGCCGTTCACCTTGCTGTCCACCGGCCAGATATGGAATGCGTCTGCTCGCATCGGCAGCTCTTCATTGAAATAAGACTGCGGAATCAAATGTTCGCGGTTAAAAGCATCACCTTCTGAACCGCCAGAGCCCATCGGATCGTTCGGATCAAAATTATACGGATCGGGGCCGTCCGGATTTTCGGAGTAAATATCCAGAACGGTATTGTCATTTTCATAATATTTGTCCTTGAAACCGTTTTTTGAACTGCCCGACTGATAGAGACCTTTGAGTGCGGCATAACTCTGCACATTGAAATCTTTGATGATGTAGAACAATTTCGTTTTCAGATCGTAGCCGGTCAGACCTTCTGTTCCGTCGTAATATCCGCTTGGAATCTGACCAAACATCAGACCCGAAAGAAGAATTCCAAAAAGTGTAAATTTAAATTTATTCATTTTCTAATTTTCTGTAAGCGCAAAAGTATTAATTTCGCAGCGATAATTATTCATTGAAGCAGTCAAAATAATTTTCATCAAAACTATTGCAGATATTAAAATTTGTATTAATTTTGCGCACTCATTCGATTTGAATGAAAAACCAAATTAAGTCGGATTTATTCCGGTTTTAAAAGAATTAAAAAATTATGGCAAATCATAAGTCAGCATTAAAGAGAATCAGACAGACAGAAGTCAGAACAGAGAGAAACCGTTATTATCACAAATCTGCACGTACAGCGATCAAAAATCTGCGTGCCGAAACTGATAAGAAAGCAGCTGAAGAACAGCTTGCAGCGGTATCTTCAAAGATCGACAAATTGGCAAAGAGAAATATTATTCACAAGAATAAGGCTTCCAATTTGAAGAGCAAACTGACCAAGCACGTCGCTTCACTGGCATAAAAATACAGTTGGCCCGTTCGTCTATCGGTTAGGACTTCAGATTTTCATTCTGGCAAGAGGGGTTCGATTCCCCTACGGGCTACACACAACAAACGCAATCCGAGAGGGTTGCGTTTTTTTGTTGAATCAAATTTAATTTCCGACAAATTATTCGTCAACCACAAAAATCGAACTTGAATTTGCATCCGCGCCGCCGTCGCTCAAATCAATCGAAACTCCGTTTTTCCAATATTTTGCAATCTCAACTCCGCTGCTGCTTTCCTGATGACCGGCTACATATACGTCGCCCTTATGAACAAAAACCGACATTGCACCGGCTGATGATCCGGCCCCGGTCAGCTCGACAGCCACACCGTTTTTCATCAATCTGATCATCGCATTTCCGCTGCCTGATTCTTCCCAAACCGCGGCATACACAATTGTTCCGTCTTGCTGTCCGGGACCGTCATCATCATTTTTTGAACAGGAGTTCAAAGTCAGCAGCCCGGCAAAAGCCATCAGCCCGACCCGGGCATAAAATTTAATTCCGGGAATTTTCATAACTGTAGTTTTTTGGAGTTACAGAGTGAAGGTAAGGAAAAAAGGAGTTGGAGGTGTTTTTTTATTGAGAGATAGTCGGTTTTTCGCACCTGTCAGCACACACCTTATCATTCGCATCTATTTTCGATTTTTAAATAATACAATTATGAAAATAGTAAAATATTTTATACTCATGTTCGCGGTTATCGTCTTATTCTATTTGCCGGCTTCAGAAGAATTGACTTTTAGAGTTTTTAAATTAATTCTTGAAACAATATTAAACGCTCCAAAAATTTATTTTGATGAACGGTGGTTCTATTCTAGAAAAAGGAAAGAATAAAGTTTAAACTAAATTCCCGCGGTACTTACCAATGGAATTATCTTTTCTCTCATTAAAGTATTGTCATCAAATATTCTGGAAATACTATAGAGTTTTGAGAAATAGTTTGAATCGTCACCGTGATATACAGCTTGAATTCTCTTTACATTTTCATGCTGGAATATTTTTCTTAAAAGTGCTTTATCACACAAACCACAGGAATGCCCTATAATCTGAACAGTGATATCATTAGTAGTATTCAATAATCCTAAAACTTGATTATAATTCTCAGTTCTCAGATATTGAAAAGTTTTAAAATTCACCAACAGATCATCGTTTAAGGAATCTTCCAATTCCTGATAATCTGCTGAATTCTCATCGCCATAGCCGAAGATTATCGGATTTTTTTCATTATTTAATTTTCCATGAATATGGATAGGCTTCATTAAGAACTTTTTATTGTAAGGCTCACCAGTGACAAGGGACGACATACTCAGCCTTTCATAATAATAATCTAAGATTTTTGAAGTATAGTTAAAAGTAATAAAATAAATTTGGTCAAAATCTTTATCATTATTTAACAATTTCATGATTGAGTTGCTATCTATATCAAATTTATTGACTCCCAGAGTTTCAATCTGGTTTATTAAATAATCTTCTAAAAGCACCTTCATATATGCGAACTCCTCGTTGATCGTTTTAATTACAGACGAATCATCTTTTTTTTCAATCAACAGATTAAAATAGAATGTTTCTAAGTCTGCCCACTTCATTGATGCGGGATCCTTCTTTTCTAAAAATAATCGCTTAAAGTAAATTGAATTCCTCTCATTATGTGGATTTACATTCAATTCATATCCTTTGTTTGGGTCAAGTTTTACAGTAATCCAAGGATCTTCTATGTCATTACTTGCTATGCGGTGTTTATATTGTGAATATTTACGATTGCGGCAATCTTTGCCGTTTTTATATGTATCAATGGAGAGAAATTCCAAAAAATCAGCATATCGGGTCTTCAATCCATGAGCAATGTCAAATCCATTACCGATTAAAACTATTTTGACTTTTGATTTATCCATCTTTCTATAGATTTTATCAAATCTCTCTCAACCCCAACTCCCTCAAAAACTGATTGTGTTCCTGTCTTGATTTTTCTATGGTTTTGTTCAATTCAGCCAGTTTATCGTTGACTTCTTTCAAATCCACTATGGGCTCCGGTTCTGCAGTGCTGACATAGCGGGTGATGTTGAGATTAAAACCGTTTTCTTCTATTTCAGCCATACTCACCCTGCGCGAATAGCGTTCTTCTTCTTTTCGGAACTGATAGGTATTCAGGATTTTGTCGATATGTTCATCCAACAGTATATTCTGTCGTTTCTCTTTTTCAAAATATTCGGCAGCATTGATAAAAAGCACATCATCTTCTTTTTTGCATTTTTTCAAAACCAAAATACAAACCGGAATACCGGTGGAATAAAACAGATTGGAAGGCAATCCAATCACCGCATCTATATGATTGTCCTTTAGCAGTTTGGTTCTGATTCTTTCTTCTGCACCGCTACGAAAAAGCACGCCGTGCGGCAGGATGATCGCCATGGTTCCCTCTTTGGACAGATAATGGAAGCCGTGAAGCAGAAAAGCAAAATCGGCAGCAGATTTGGGTGCCAGTCCGTGACTTTTGAAACGGAAATTATCTGCCATTTCTTCATTGGGTTCCCAGCGAAGACTGAAAGGCGGATTGGCTACGATGGCATCAAACTCGGCTTTTTTGGCGGGATTCATTTCATTGAGCATCGGCCACTGGTTGAGCAGTGTGTCACCGTGAAAAATTTCAAATTCGGTGTCTTTCATTCCGTGCAGCAGCATATTCATCCGCGCAAGGTTGTATGTGGTGATGTTATTTTCCTGACCGTAAATCTTACCGACACTTCCGCCGTTTTCCTTTACCCTTCTCCTCACATTGAGCAGCAAAGAACCAGAACCGCAGGCAAAATCCAATACATTTTCCAATTTCTGTTTCTTTCCGCTTGCCGGATCCTGACTGTCCAAAATAACGATTCCGGACAGTATGCTCGAAATCTGCTGAGGCGTATAAAATTCTCCTGCCTTCTTGCCCGAACCGGCCGCAAACTGACCAATCAGGTATTCATAGGCATCGCCAAGCGTATCGACATCGGTAGAAAATTTGGCTATGCCTTCGGCTATCTTTTGGATGATGGTACACAGCTTTTTATTTCGAAGGACAGCGTTTTTACCCAGTTTATCCGAATTCAGATTGATTTCCGAGAACAATCCCTGAAAAGCACTGTCAAAAGATTCGTTTTCTATAAAGCGGAAACCTTCTTCCAGGGTTTGCAGCAGATTGTCCTGTTGCGTTCTTGCCAGTTCGCTTATATTGCTCCACAGGTATTGGGGTTTGACCACATAATGAACCTTACGGCGCATCTGTTTTTCAAACATTTCGGTGTCTTCGCTGTTTTCTTCGTACCAAACCGCCAATGGCGGTCGATTGTCTCCATCTGCCAGTTTGGGATAGTCTCCGCCCAATTCTTTTTGTGCTGATTCCTCATAATTGGAAGACAGATAGCGCAGAAACAAAAAGGAAAGCATATAATCCCTAAAATCATCTGCGTTCATTGAACCTCTTAATGAATCTGCTATATCCCAAAGGGTTTTACCGAGTTGTTGTTGCGTCATTTTTTATTTAGTTTTTTGAATCAGGATTGGGAAACAATTTCTGCATCAATCCTTTTTTATGTTCTTTTAATTCTTCTATTCTTCCGGTTTGCGCCTGTATTAATTCATCTAAAGATGATAGACAGGAAGCGATCTTTTGTTGTTCTTTAATGCTTTTTGGATGGAAGAGAGTGAAATTATTTATCACGGCAACAGTAAGTTGTTGAACCGCATTACCAAAACTTTGTGCTTGAATTGTTGATTGAATAGTTTCCGACCTACAGAAATTATATAAAAAATCGGAATCAATTTCATTGTTCTTTAAGCGTAAGATTACCATTCCCGAATTAATTCTGACATTTTCAAATGGAACAGTCTCATCATAGAAAGCGAATTGACCAAGTGAACCCCTTGTTGTCAATACAATATCGTTTCGAGATAATTTCCCCTTTCTTAATAATTTATCCTTTTCTTTCGTAATAAACTGAATTTCATTAAACGCAAAGCCATTTTTGGTTACGTTCTTTGCATTTAGAAATACGCAATAACCGTTTGAACTATATTCTTCAGCTTTTGGATAATTAGCTCCTCTATCACCATCGATTACCAAAATGTTTGAAGAAAAAGGCGTTTTCACCCAATCATCTTCAAACTCCTTAAATCTTACTTTCGGTACATTTTCGCCTTCCTGCGGAAAAAGATTCTGCATCAATCCTTTTTTGTGTTCGCTAAGCTGATCCAATCTTTGTTCTTCAGCAATTATCAATTCATCCAAAGAAGAAAGACAGGAAGCGATTTTTTGTTGTTCTTTTAATGAATTTGGTTTAGGTACTTTTATTTGCTTTAAAGAGCCTAATGTTAATTTCGGTGGTGCTGCTCCAGTGACATAAGGGTTAAAATCGGTTTTAATTAAAAAACTTTCAAGAAATTTCTCATTTATGTTTTTAGATTTCAAAACGTGAGCATGATTGTTTACCCAATATTTTCCTTCAACTAAAAAGGCAGTATCTTCATAAGCATCCCATTTGGCTCCATCTTCTCCGACTAATAGAAGTTTTTCTTCAAATAGAAAGTCATTAACATAATCAATTATTCCACTTGCTCCATAATAAGGGTAAGAACCATTTTCTCTTTTGTCACTAGAAATGGGCTTACGGATATTATTTAAAACTTCACAAAGTTCATCAATAGTTTCAACGTTCCACTCCCCATCCTTCACAAATTCAGGAAATCTCAGTTCGGGTATATTTTTATTTGTTTTGCTCATTTATTGATCTCTTTTAAGATACTCTCCACCGATTCTTTATTGAGTTGGGTAAAAGCAAACCAT
>JACFND010000009.1:14493-36724 GCA_019455045.1 Flavobacteriia bacterium | reverse complement strand
GTGATAAACAGTTTCCTCATCCAATATCAAAAACCGGTCATGGCTTTTATCAAATTCTTTGATTTCAAAATCGCCGTACTGTTCATTTGCCTTTGCCAAATCCAGACGGATACGGTTGCTTGGATTTTTGGTGAATATAATACATTTCGCGCCTTTTTTCTTTTTACTCAGATGTGTAAAAGTGCTTTCATTTATATAATTGTCTATCAGTACGATTTGCTTTTTTGCC
Source organism: Flavobacteriia bacterium (assembly GCA_019455045.1). Taxonomy (GTDB): domain Bacteria; phylum Bacteroidota; class Bacteroidia; order Flavobacteriales; family Weeksellaceae; genus Moheibacter. The sequence goes on along the minus strand of JACFND010000009.1, from coordinate 36,495 downwards.
GAACGAATAATCTTTGAAGCCAGTTCATAAGCATCAAACACCTGATTGTCAAAGAAAACGCCTTGGGAGGGAATCATATCTTTATTTTCAAGAGCATCGAATATCTGTTCGAATTTATGGTCGGTTTCCAATAACTTGCGTTCTACACCTTCCATTCGTTGTAATAAGCCGCTATGATTGGCAATGATTTTCCGCATTTCTATGAAAGCATTGATAATTTGGATGCTCACTTTCACTGCTATATCACTTCGCAAAACAGCAGAAAGCATTGCCACTCCTTGTTCGGTGAAAGCATACGGATTAGTTGAAGAATGTTTTAAAGAGTCGAACCGATCACAATTTGTGACCAGTTCCATTTTTTCATCATCAGAAAGTTGGAAACGGAATTGCTGTGGGAATCTTTCTATATTTCGCTTGACAGCTTGATTTAAAACTCTCGTTTCTACCTGATACATTTCTGCTAAATCACGGTCAATCATAACCTGTACTTCCCGAATATTAAAAATCCGTATTTCTATGTGCTTTTGCGATAAAATTATATCCTTGCTCATTTTGTTTGTTCATTTTGAACCGTCAAGGTTTCCTTGACAGTTGCCTCTTTTTCTAATTCTCCTTCTTTAAAACAATTGTTTATATGCAAACTGATATTTGCTTGGCTTGTTGAAATAGAGTGGCCATTTGCTGTTGTGATAGCCAAACCGTATCTTCATCCAACCTCACTTCAATTCTTTCGGTTAGTTCATCTGTCTGATATAAAACAAATTCGTTTTTCATTTTTAATTTTTAAAGTGTTGAGTGGTGTGTAAGAAATCCTTACACACCAAAGATTCAAAAGTCTGATAATAGAATTTTGTTATTCATTTTTTAATTTCTTCCAGATTAACTTGTAGTGCCAATCCGGAACTTCAAGTTCGGCTCAATCATCTTTATTTTTAACTCATTATTCATAATTAATTATTCGTAAGCCTCCAATCCGCTGATATTTCTTCCCTGCGCCAGCTTTCTGAGAAAAGGCGCCAATTGCTTCATCAGTTCCATCTCCATTTGGCTTCTTTCTTTCCAGCCCAGATTCAAAGGTTCCATCAGATCGGTCAGCTTTTCGCCGTCAAAGATCATCCGGTCAATGATATTTTCAACAAAGTTTTTCAGCTCTGCGGTTTCAAGATTGAAATTCGCAGCCAGTTCGCTCAGCTCTTTGTTGTATTTGTCGGTTTTGAATTTGTCATATCCGTTTTTCAGCTTTTCGGCATCCTGTCCTTTGGCCCAATCCAGACCGTTAATGTATTCGGTCAGGTCTTCCTGTTCGTCCATCATATTGGAATTGGAAGTCAGCAGACTGATGATCTGCTGCCGTGTCAATTTTTGTTTTTCGGGTGTCTGCTGAGTGGAATCGGCAACCAGATTCATGATGTAATCATAATCAATCATCGCAGAAGCAAAGAGTACAAATTCAAAATCGAGTTCCTGAATTTCGGGAGCAGCGGTTTCGTCTCTTTGTTTTTCCCGAAACTGTTTTGCGGTTTCCAGATAGTTTGCTTTGAATTCCTCCATCGTTGATTTTGGAAGAATGCTGTCTATGGTTTCCTTCTGTTTATTGGTCAGATCGGTGTACTGATCCAGCTGGGTTTTGATACGCTGAACTTCTTTGAAGTTTTTGACAAAACTGATTTTGGCTGCATCGCCCTGAAGATTAAAAACTTCTCTGGGTTCATAAACCAAATTCTGATCTTCCATAAACACGCCCAGTTTCTGAACCGCTTCTCTGTATTTTTCAAGCATGGTATCTGCAGATTCCACCATCCAAATCTTTTTGGCTCTTTCACCGCTTTCGCCTGAGAAGAGCGCTATGGCTTTGTTGACCGCTTCCTGCTGCGAACGAAAGTCAAGAATGTTCCCGTAGGGTTTGCTGTCATTCAAAACTCTGTTGGTTCTTGAAAATGCCTGAATCAGTCCGTGGTATTTCAGATTTTTATCCACATAGAGCGTATTCAGATATTTTGAATCAAAACCGGTGAGCAGCATATCCACCACCAGTGTGACATCTATCTTATCCTTATGCGGCAGATCCTTATTTGGGAATTGCTGATTTTTAATCCTTGTCTGAATATCCTGATAATAAGAATCAAATTCATTGATGTTGTGATTGGTTCCGTATTGCTGATTGTAATCTGCAATGATTTCTTTCAGTGCTTCTTTTTTGACTTCGGGCTCGGTCTGATTGTCCAGTCTTTCCTGTTCCAAATCTTCCTGAAGCTGTTTGATATCCGCTGCGTTTTGACTGTTTTCTTTTGCCATCAGTTGTGCAGGCGGTGAAAATACGCAGGCGATATTCAGCGGTCTGAAATCAGGATCGTCTTCCTGTCTCTTCTTTTGTATTTCTTTGAATAATTGATAATATTCAATTGCATTATTAATGGATGCAGTAGCAAATACCGCATTTAATTTTCGGTTGTTGGTCGCCGCATCATGTTTGCTGATGATGGCTTCGGCTATGGCTTTGCGGGTAATTTCTTCACCCGGTTTTATTCCGTCTTTTTTATCACCTTTAAAATAATCAACATGAAATCTGAGAACATTTCCGTCCTCAATGGCATGCGTAATTGTGTATGCATGCAGCTGTTTTTCAAAAACATCCTGAGTAGTTTTGTTTGATTTTTCTTCACCTTCTATAATGCTGTAAGAGGCATTTTCAGAAAAAATGGGCGTTCCGGTAAATCCGAACAGCTGTGCATTCGGAAAAAATGATTTGATGGCTTTGTGATTTTCACCAAACTGAGAACGGTGACATTCGTCAAAGATGAAAACCATCCTTTTGTCTTTGAGCGGTGCCAGTTTTTCTTTGTAATTTTTTGAATTTGTTTCATCCAGAGCCAATCCGAGTTTTTGAATCGTAGTTACAATTACTTTGTCCGCATAATCTGTGGAAAGCATCCTTTTGACAAGCATTCCAGTATTTGTGTTTTCTTCAACGCTGCCTTCCTGGAATTTGTTGAATTCCTGTCGGGTCTGTCGGTCCAAATCTTTTCTGTCCACCACAAAAAGACATTTCTCAATTTCGGGATTGTCTTTGAGCAAAGTGGAAGCCTTGAAAGAAGTCAGCGTTTTGCCGCTCCCGGTGGTATGCCAGATATATCCGTTTCCACGATTTTGATTGATGCAGTCCACAATTGCTTTTACCGCATAAATCTGATAAGGACGCATAATCAGGATTTTCTGCTCCACTTCCACCAAAACCAGATATTTGCTGATCAGTTCGGCCAAAGTACATTTGGAAAGGAACTTTTCTGCAAAATCTTCCAAATGAGTGATTTTCTTATTGTCCTTATCAGCCAGTCTGTATATCGGCAGAAAGCGCTCGTCCGCATCAAATGAAAAATGCCGGTTCTGATTATTTGCAAAATATCGGGTGTCCATTTTGTTGCTCACAATAAACAGCTGCATAAAACAAAGAAGCGTATTGCCATAACCGTTTCCGGGTTCGTTTTTATAATCCACTATCTGTTTCATCGCATTTCGTGCAGAAACACTGATGTTTTTTAATTCAATCTGAACCAGCGGCAAACCGTTGATCAGTATAATCACATCATATCGCTGATGACTGTTTTCAGTATTGATTTTTAACTGATGGATGACTTCAAAATCATTTTTACACCAGTCTTTGGTATTGACCAATGTATAATGAAGCGGTGTACCGTCATCTCTTTGAAAATATTGGATTTCTCTCAAACGTTTTGAGGCTTCAAACACATCCGGAGTAATGATTTCGTCTCTTAATCTGAGAAATTCATTATCTGATAATCTGACTTTATTGAGTGCTTCAAATTTTTGCCGGAAGTTGGCTTCCAGCGAATATCTGTCTTTAATATCGGGGCGATAAATATATTTTAAATCAGCAAGTTGCTGTATCAGCTGGTTTTCAATGTCAATTTCTTTGGTCATGGACTGGAATTAGGTATACCCAAATTTAAGTTTTATTTTGAGAAATTATTTTTATCTTAAAAATTATCGAATTACTACTTAAACAATATCGATAGTTCCATTCTATAATCTTCGTTAGAGTCCAGAAACTGTGCAGAAAATTTGTATACCTGATTGACATATTGCTCGGTTAGGGCGTAGCTGATCTCAACTATTTTATTTTTCAAAAGCTTTTCAATTTCTGCCTTAGTCAGATAATAAATAATTGAAGCAGTATCATCAGTATATCCGTATATTTTTCTGTCTATACATTTTATTACATCACCGTTTTCCAAATATATCAAAAGGTCGCCCTGAAAAGACAATCTGCTAAATGTCGCAAAGAAGCCTGAATTTGTTTTTTGTAATAATATTATTCCTGAACTATTGTCTTTCTTCCCAATTGTAAATGAAATTTCCAAATCATCTTCCTCAGTGTTTGAGTAATGATAGCTGGTTGCTTGTTCAAAATATAAAGGTTGAATAGCCGGGTATCTCTTTTCGTTTATAAAAATAGAGTTCAATTCTCCTTTTTTAATGATTTTTTCATACTCACCAAAAAAGTTTTCAAATTCAGTCATTTGGTCATTTGTAGAATCATTATTTTTAGAATAATCATTTGTTGAGTACTTTTCAATATCCTTATAAGGAAATGGAGCTGTACAAGGTTCAACATCCCACAATAATTCACCTGCAACATTATAGGCCAGACCATCATCCTTCAGAATATGGACATAAGCCAAATCAACCCCTTCAGAAATTAATGAACCATCTATACCTTTTCCGTGAATTTTAATAAAATAATAATCTTCGTTTTTGTAATATCCATCCCATTTTTCAATTGTAACTTTATTTATTGTAACAAGTGTTTTTGGGACATTATCACAACAAGCACAAAACAAAATCACCTTTTCCTGATTGTCTAATAACCTTTTTCCCATTATTGCCTCCTTGTAGGTAAGGACATAAAATTGATCTGCAAAGACATACTGGCCGGCAAAAAGAAATATAAAAAAAAGAAAGATATTTTTCATGGTCGTTTAATTTTAGTTTGTCTGTTATTCATTTTCACATTTTATAAAATTATGAAAATAAGCCAAAATTTGAGAGGTATTGAAAAATTCATAAATGGAATATTAAAAAAACTTTCCCAAAGCCCGAAACCTTGGAAAAGTTTGTATTTATCAATAGAGGCTATTAACAGCTACTCCACCGCTGCGCCTTCCGGAACTTCTTCCTGGACGGTGTCCGTATCTGCAGATTTTGCTTTTTCGGCTCTTGCGATACAGGTTTTGCAGATTTCGTTGTTGTCGATTCCTCTTGCTTTCCAGGCGTCTTCAACCGTTCCTTCGGAAACATCGCTGTTTCTGATGTGCTGACAGTCGCTGTAGATATGCAGTTTGTTGCCCGACGGCGTCCAATATACATGATCCACACCGTTGGTCAGATCCTTGATTTCAGCAGTTTGTGAGTTGATCTCTTCTGTGTATTTCTCAACAGAAGGCGGATTGAAATCAGCACCCGAAATTCCTGCAATCAGCAATGCGACCACTGCTACAGCGCCTGCGATTCCCTTGGTTTTTCCGCTTGCATTTTTGTCTGTGAATATAAAAATCACCAATGGCAGAAATGCCAAAACCGCCATAATCGCGCCGAGTTGACTCTGTATAAAGAATTTGGTTTTGTCCTTTTCTGATGCCGGATCGAGCCGGTTTGCCTTTTTCCAGAGATAAGAACCCAATACTGCCAATATCAGGATTCCAACAATAGTTACGATCAGCCAGGTCATGGTGTCGTCATGAATCAGTTTCAGGATTGCAAATATCTCTCCCGCAATCGCAACGATCCATGCGAGAAATGCGAAAAGTCTCAACTGTTTGGCCTTTCCCTTTGCCTCTTCAGTTGCTACAAATTGTTTTTGTTCTTCCATAATTTTAAATTTGTTCGGTTCAAACAAAAGTACATAAAATTTCAATTCGTTGTTCGGTCAATCAATTATATCCGCTGGCTGTCAGTGTGTCTGCCGTTTGAGATCGGAAATTCAATTTGAAGATTTCGATTTTATATAGAATAACTGTTGTGCTTTTAGGAATTTTTTCGTCTTTTTCCCTGCCCTAAAGAGTAAAGCCGAAAAAATTCTCGTTCATCCTATAGGATAAGAGGCAAAAACGAGAATTTTTCACCCTAAAAATGAATTTATGCACCCAAATACACAACAGGTGATATAATTAATAAGGTGTATCAATCTGGCTTGAATCAGGTCAAATCATAGCATGAAGATGAGTTTTATCATATTTCAGTATTTAAATACTTTTATTCAAAATTCTTTTTTATTTTTGTAACTCAATTTTGACTAAATAAAAATAATCTTATGCAATCAACAGGAGAAAAAGTAATCAACGTTCAGGAGCTTGAACCGAGATTGAGACACCAGACCATCTTCCAAACATTTGAAGATCTGAATGAAGGAGAGAGTTTGGTCATTCATAATAACCATGACCCAAAACCGGTTTATTACCAAATGATGGAGATGTACGGAGAGGTATTCAGTTGGGAATATCTGCAGGAAGGTCCGGAATGGTGGGACATTAAGGTGACCAAAACTTCAAACGCAGCTGCAATGCTTTCGTCTGACGACGACATCGTTCTGAATGTTCCTGAATTGCATCCGAGTGTAAAACACCAGACCATCTTTGATACATTTGACAAACTGAAACCCGGCGAAGGAATGATCATCCACAATGACCACGATCCGATGCCGCTGTTTTATCAGCTTAAAAATATGCACGGTGACACCTTCTCATGGACTTATCTGAAGGACGGTCCCGACTGGTGGGATATCCGGATTGCAAAAGAAGAAAACGAAGCAGACGGCATGCCCGAAGATGCAGTTTATAAAAATGTACACAATGATTATGTAATCAATGTGCCCAAACTGGAACCCAAAGAAAAGCACCCGACCATCTTTAAAGTGTTTGAAAATCTGAAAGAAGGCGAAAGCATGATCATCCATAACGATCACGATCCAAAACCGCTGTATTATCAGCTGCTGAACGATCACGGTGAGATTTTCAGCTGGCAGTATCTGGAAGAAGGTCCAAAATGGTGGGACATCAAAGTAACCCTTCAGGGAATCGACAATTCTGAAACCATTGGCGAAATCACCCGTAAAGACTGGAGAAAAGCAGAAGTGTTCAAAAAATACGGAATCGATTTCTGCTGCGGCGGAAACAAAACCGTAAAACAGGCCTGTGACGAAAAAGGAATCGATTTCAAACAGGTTGAAAACGATCTTCAGCAGGCAGCAACCACCGGCGGCGGAGGTTACACCAATTATGATGAATGGAATCTCGACTTTTTGGCGGATTATATTCAGAATACCCATCACAATTATGTGAGAAAAAATATGCTCGAAATCAGAAATTATGCAGCCAAAGTATTCAGAGTACACGGTGCAAATCACCCAGAACTCGGTCCGATTCAGCAATTGGTTGAACAGGTGAACGAAGAACTGATGGAGCACATGAAAGAGGAAGAAGGAATCTTGTTCCCCTGGGTAAAAAGAATTTTGAAAGCCAAAAACGAAAATTCGAAATACGAACAGCAGGGCGATCAGACATTTGAGCAGATTCTTGACAAATCGGTTGCAGAACACCAGAGTGTGGGCGATGCGGTTGACAGAATCAGAGAACTTGCAAACGAGTTTACACTGCCTGAGGATGCCTGCGCAAGTTATACGCTGCTTTACAAAATGCTGGATGACTTTGAGAACGATCTGCATACGCACATCCACCTCGAAAACAATATCCTGTTCCCCAAAGCAGCCGAAATGGAAAAGCAATTAGTCTAAGTCAATGAACTCCTGCGGTCTCGTCGGTTCTGACGAGACCGTGGATTTCTGGTTTTGACGACGGAACTCTCCAAAACTTAAACTTAAATCATGATCCGCCGGAAAGAATCATTGTTCTGACCGCCGGTTTTTTGTGTAATTCGATGACTGAAGAATCAATTTTAAAAACTTTAAAGTTCTAATGCATTCAAACCTTCAAATCCGCTTTGAATGATTAAATTTACCATCTAAAAAATATATTTATGAAACTGAAATTAATCCTGCTGAGTTCAATCTTTGCTTTCTTTATGTCATGCAAGGATTCAAACCAAAACACTGAAACAGTTCAAACAGAAACCGAACATCATCACGATCACGACGGCGATGAAATGCATGCTCACGACGAACATGGAATGGAAGCCGGAACCGTGCTTGCGCTGAACAATGGCGAAAAATGGAAATCTGACGATCCGACCAACAAACATGCACAAAATCTGATCGGTTTGGATCAGGAATTCAGATCAAAAGCAGCCGATGCAAATCTGGAAATGTTCAGAAATTATGCAGATATGCTTCAGCAGGAATTGAACGGAATGATCAAAGACTGTAAAATGGACGGACCCGATCATGATGCACTGCATCTGTGGCTGGAACCGGTTTTGAACGGAGTCAAAGATCTGAAAAATGCAGAAACTGACGAGAGAGCAAAAGAAATCGATGCTGATCTGTCAGAAAAAATTATGAAATACGATCAATTTTTCAACTGATGTTAATCAACGAAAAAACAAAAATTTCACAGCTGTTAAAAGCAAATCCCGACGCACTGGAGGCGATCATCACCATCAGTCCCGATTTTAAAAAATTGAGAAATCCGATATTGAGAAGACTGATGGCGGCAAGAACAACCATAAAAATGGCTTCAAAAATCGGAGGCTGCGAACCCAAAGATTTCCTGAAGGCACTCGCACCGCTCGGTTTTGAATGGGATGACAGCAATTCGGGAGAAGAAGAAAAAATTGAAAGAAAACCTTTTCCAAAATATCTGAGCGAATTGTCAAAAGACAAAATCGTAATCCTCGACGTAAGGGATATGATCAAAAATGCACAGGATCCGCTTCGTCCGATTCAGTCAAAAGTCAAAGAACTGGAACCCGGTCAGGCGCTGAATGTGATCAATACTTTTGAACCCGCGCCGCTTATCAGTCTGCTGGAAAGACAGGGATTCAAGGCATTTGTGGATCAGGTGGAAGATGAAAGATTTGACACTTATTTTTATCGTGAAGACGGAGGAAGTTTTGAGGAAATCAAAACCGAAGACACTTCAAATGCGGATGATTGGGAACTGATGCTCAAAAAATTCGAACGAAAAATGAGAGAAATCGATGTCCGACATCTCGAAATGCCGATGCCGATGATGACCATACTCGAAAATCTGGAAACGCTTCCCGACGATGAGGCGCTGTATGTCAATCACAAAAAAGTTCCGGTATTTCTGCTCACAGAACTGAAAGACCGGGAATACGAATACAGAATCAAAGATGTTCAGGAAGGCGAGGTTTATCTGATCATTTTCAAAAAGAAATAAAAGATGGCAGTCGGAGGAATGGCAGGATTTCAGCAGACCACAACCTACAAAGTGGTGCTGCCGTTTTATGCCTACGGTGCGCTTTCGTTTTTGGTCGCCACTGCCCTGCTCTTTTTTCATACCGATCTGGTCGGCGAACATCATTTCAATCCGATCACACTGACCATCACACACATCATGGCGCTCGGTTGGGGAACCATGGTGATTCTGGGTGCATCGCATCAGCTTTTGCCGGTTTTGATTTCGGGAAAACTTCAAAGTGTTTTTCTGGGTCATCTTGCATTTGTTTTTACCGCGATTGGAATTCCTTTTCTTGCTGCAGGATTTTATAATTTCAGATTTGACTGGGTACTGAAAACCGGTGCCACATTGGTCAATCTGGGTGTAATCTGTTATCTGATCAATGTGATTATCAGCATCAGAAAAAGCGAAAAACAGGAAATCCATGCCTGGTTTATGCTGACTGCAACACTTTGGCTTTTTACCACAACGATCTTTGGATTGCTGCTGGTTTTTAATTATCACGGAAACAATATTTTCCCCGAAAGCTCGCTTGCCTATCTGTCGCTTCATGCGCATATCGGCATCATCGGCTGGTTTTTGACTTTGGTTTTCGGCGTGGGCTCAAGACTGATTCCGCTGTTTCTGATTTCAAAATATACCAGTCCGAAAACGCTTTGGGCGGTTTATGTTTTGGTCAATTTGGGATTGATTTCATTTATCATTTTCAGACTGTCGGGACTTTCCGAATATTCCTATTATTTTTCAATACTGCTGATCATGTCGGCGGTTTTGATTTTTGGAAATTACTGTCGGATGGCATACAAAACCAGAATCAGAAAAAAAGTGGATATGCAGGTCAGACTTTCGCTGATTTCGATTATCGAAATGATGCTGCCTGTTTTCACTTTGATTATTGTCATTGCACTGTTGCCGGCAGGAAATAATAAAAACCTGGCAATACTTTACGGATTCTGCATTTTCTTTGGCTGGATCACCGCCATCATACTCGGAATGACTTTTAAAACCATGCCGTTTATCGTTTGGAACAAAGTCTATCAGAAAGGAAGAAGAACCGCGTCCAGCACGCCGCCGGCGCCAAAAGAACTGTTTAGCGAAAATTTATACAGAGCCACCATGTTCAGCTATCTGACCGGGTTTGTGCTCTTTGTTTTGGGAATCATCATTCTCAATCCGATCCTGTTAAAAATTGCAGCCTGCATACTGCTGATCACTGCAATTTTATATGTTACCAATGTCAGTAAAACCTTATTTCACAAAGCATGAAAATATTAAATACAGAGACAAACGACGAAGAGCTTTGTCTGAAAGCATTTGAAGATCTTTACAATGTTGACGATCCTGAAGTGGGTCTGAATGTTGTTGATTTGGGTTTGATTTACAAACTCGATTTTGACAAGGAAAAGAATTTTCTGGATGCGGTCATCACCTTCACCACCGAGTTTTGTCCGATGGGTGAAAGCATACTCGAAAACATCACCATCTCGCTGACCGATACTTTTCCGGAATGGGAAGTTGATGTGAATGTTGAGTTTGATCCGCCCTGGGAAATGTCTATGATTTCGGAAGCGGGACAGGAATTTTTAGGTTATTGATATGTTCAGTACCACCACAAAAACGGCGATCAAAGCGGTGATCTTTATTTCGAGCAGATGCAGCGAATGTCAGAAGGTCAGCGTAAAAGAAATTGCCGAAAAAATTGATGCAAGCGAGCATACTGTCGGCAAGGCACTTCAGAAACTGGTCAAATTCGGAATTGTCAACAGTGTAAAAGGTCCGTCGGGCGGCTTTTCAATTTCAAACAGTCAGCGCGAAACACCGATTTTTGACATTGTTGCGGCCATCGAAGGAAAAGAGGTTTTTGACGAATGCGGTTTGGGTCTGAGCAAATGTTCGCCAGATCACCCCTGCCCGATTCATGACGAATACAAAGAAGTCAAAGAAAGAGTAAAACAGATTTTTAAACACAAGAAAATCAAAGATCTCTGCGATCCGGTCACCCACGGAATCACTTATCTGGTGGGATAATTTCGGTTTTGAATCAAATCTGATTTTACCGACCGCCATACTTTTGCTAACTTTGTGATTCATCCGCCAAAAAATACAATTATGGAAAATAAATCAAACGACGCGACTCCACTCCGACCCGAAGGCAACAGAATCCTGAATGCGCCTCTGGTGGAAATGGATTTGAATAAATTTATCGAACAGCTCAAAAGCGAGGTGACCTGGAAAGACAGCGACCGAAATACGATTACCGTTTTTAAATCTGACAAACTCAGAATTGTGCTGATCGGTCTCAAGTCGGGCGCCGAACTGAAAAAACATACTGCTCCCGGTTTTATCAGTGTTCAGGTGATCAAAGGTCATATGGAATTTACAGCCGATCCGGATGGTGTTCAGCAAAAGGCGGATTTAAATGTCGGTCAGATGATCGCGCTCCAGCCGCAGATTCCGCATCAGGTCTTGGCCATCGAAGAAACTTTCTTTCTGCTGACTTTGGCAGTCTGCAAATAATCAGCTCTGTGTTTTGTTAAAATGCACGCCTCTCTCCTGCAGATAGGCCATTACAAATTCATAACAACCGGTTTGCTTTCCGATCAGTTCGGGCGGCCAGATTCCCTTTTCATTAAAATTTCCTTCCAAAAACCAATTGGCAGCAGCGGTTGCGGTATAGCCTGTCGTCCTTGCCATCGATGAAGTCTGGGTTTTCGGATCATATTCGTCATAAAGTTCATAAACGATGGTCTGCTGATTTCCGTCGCTGTCCGATCCTTTTAATTTGATTTTCATGATGGTAAATTCATCTTCGCCTTCTTCTAGTTTCCATTCGTGAAAAAGGATTTTGGATGTAAATTCAATCGGGCTGATCAGCTGACCTTTCAGATCAATCGGTTTTTTGTCAAAAAATCCGACTGCTTTCAATGCTTTGACCGTATCGACATGACCCGGATAACGAAGCGTTTTTTCCTTCATATTTTTGATATGAGGCATGGTGAAAATCAGAGATCTCAGACCGTCGGTATTGAAAGCTTCGAGCGTTCCGATTTTTTCAAATTCAATCAGTTCGCAATCGGACAATGCTTCTTTGATTACGGTATGTCCGTTTTCAACATAACGTGCCGGACGTGTGTATTCCTCGATCACATCAACCGGCGAAAAAGGTGCTTTGTAATAAAACGGCCATTTTTTAATCTTTGGCAAACCGCCGACCAGACATTCAAAATCAGTGATTTTCATCCTTTCGTTGTGATAACCGAGAATGATGTTTCCCAAACCGGGCGCAACACCGCAATCGACGATCACGGTCACATTGTTTTGAACCGCAAGCTGACTCAGTTCAAGTGCATTTTCAGGAAAAAACGAAATATCAACTACATTTTTTCCGGCCTCAATCAATGATTTCAAAACATTGAATCCCAAAAATCCGGGAACGGCACAAACCACCAAATCAAACGGCTGAACCGCATTTTTCAGATTTTCGGTATGGGTAACATCAAGCTGAATGGTATTGATCAGTCCGGTTTTCGATTTGATTTTTTCAAGCGAATTCAGATTCAAATCTGCCAGTGTCACTTTGTGATTTTCGGAAAGATCGACCGCCATTGCGCTTCCGACCATTCCGGCTCCCAATACGATGATTTCAGCCATTTTTAATATTTTGATGAATAATTTCTTTGATTTTATCGGTGGTGATCTGACCGGTATGTTTCCACAACAGTTCACCGTTTTTAAAAAGGATCAGTGTGGGAACAGAACGGATTTTAAATGCAGCAGCCGCCATCTGGTCTTTGTCAACATCAATTTCGACGATATTAAGCTTTTCGCCCATTTCGTCTTTCAGTTTTTTCAAAACCGGTTTCATGTGATCACACGGACCACACCAGTCGGCGAGAAAGTAAGCCAGTACCGGACCCTGGTTGATATTGACTTCTGCGGCTGACATATTTTATTTTTTGATCAGTTCTACAAAAAGTTCGTTGCCTGCTCTCGGCGGAATGCTGTTGTAACAGTCATCCATCTTTTTGATTTCAAAATAGGGCTCAAATATCTTTCTGTACGATTCTTCGGTTCCGCCAAAAGGAGGTCCTTCAAATCCAAATTCTGATGCAAACAAAACTCCAATCAGTCTTCCGCCGGGTTTCAACAGTGAAGCAGCTTTTTCGGAATATTTCTCACGTCGCCACGGATAATGGGTACAGAAAAATGTCTGTTCGATCATCACATCAAAACTTCCGCTGAATTCAAAAAAATCGGACAGAAAAACATTGATATTCGGATTGTCCCTGAATTTTTCTTTCAGGATTTCAACCGCTTTTGGTGCGATGTCAACCAGCGTGATATCTGTAAAACCTTTGTCGGACAAATATTCGGCTTCATGCGCATTTCCGCAGCCCGGAATCAGAATGGCTGCCTGTTTGTTCGGATAGCCGTTCATATATTCTGCAATCGGCGGAGACGGATAACCGATGTCCCAACCGGTATTGTGGGTTTCCCATCTCAAATTCCAAAACGAAACATCCAAAACTTTTTTATCGTCATCCATTTTCTTCAATTGTTTTTAAAATACTGTTGATTCCGCCGCCGTTGAGTACATTTTCAATTCCGTTTTGTTCGAGTATTCTTTTTGCCTGTCCGCTTCTTGCGCCGCTGTGACAGAATACCACGATCTGTTTTTTGTTTTTGAATTTTGCAATGCTGTCTGCAACTCTGTCGAGCGGAATATTTACCGCACCGGCTGCACTTCCTCCGTCAAATTCTGCTTTTGTTCTTACATCGACCAAAAATGCTCCGTTTTTCAGCGCCTCCTTTACTTCGGGATTGACCGCGCCAAACAGATTTTTCAGAAATTCGATCATTGTTTTATTTTTTTGGGTTCCAACAAATTTCGGAAAATAAAAAAGAACCTGCAAACACAGACTCTTAATTTATTGATGGTTTTGAATAATATGAGCCAATTTAAATTTTACCGAATAATAATATTTAAGCTGTTAACTCATCTTTGCATTATTTTCATGTTATTTTGAGCCTATTTTTCACTTTTAATTCTTGATTTATCCCGATAGGTCTTCAAATTAAAAGCAAAAAATCCATCTCAAAATTCCTATGAAAATAATTGCAATAAAATTTAAACTGCCTCTATTTCTTTGGAATTTCTTTCAAAATTTCAAGCAGGTAACCCCAGAATTTCTGAACCGACGGAATGTTCACTCTTTCTTCGGGCGAGTGCGCACCGATGATGGTCGGACCAAATGAGATCATCTCCATACCCGGATAATTCGAGCCGATGATACCGCATTCCAAACCGGCATGACAGGCTGAAACACCCGGTGCTTCGCCAAATCTTTCGGTATAAACTTTTACAAGCACCTCCAAAATATCTGAATGCGGGTCGGGTTGCCAGCCGGGATAACCGCCTGTAAATTCAACATCCATTCCCGCTGTTTCAAAACATGCTTTCAACTGATTTGCAACATCCATTTTTGTGGATTCAACAGACGAACGACTCAGATTCAGTATTCTCGCCAGACCGTTTTTGAGTTCCACTCTTGCAATATTATTTGAGGCTTCCACCAGATCTTCAACATCGGGACTCATTCTGTAAACCCCGTTGTGAGCAGCTTTCAGTCCTCTGATAAATCTCGCTGAATCTTCTGTTGAAATTGCATCACCCGACAGATCAGAAACTGAAATATTGATGTTTAAATCTTTTTCAATGCTTTTGAATTCATTCAGAATATCTGATTTCAACTCCTCTGCTTTTTTCAGATAAGTATCCGGATCATCGATCAGAAAACTTGCCAGTGCTTCTCTCGGAATTGCATTTCTCAGACCGCCCGCATTGATTTCGATCAGTCGGATATTGTCATTGACACCCAAATACAGAAAACGTCTCAGCAGCACATTTGCATTTCCTCTTCCTTCGTGAATATTGATTCCCGAGTGACCGCCCTGCAGACCTTTGATTTCGATTTTGATTCCTTTGCCCGAAGTTTCTTCAGCGATGTACTGAACGATTCCGGTCACATCCAGACCTCCTGCACAGCCAATGGTGATCTCGTCATCTTCTTCAGAATCGAGATTCAGCAGTATTTTTCCGCTGAGTTCGCCGGCTTTCAGACCGAAAGCACCGGTCATTCCGGTTTCTTCGTCTATGGTGAACAATGCTTCGAGTTGCGGATGAGGTATATCATTGCTTTGCAGTATGCTCATGATGGATGAAACTCCGATTCCGTTGTCTGCACCCAGGGTGGTTCCTTTTGCTTTCAGCCAGTCGCCGTCCACATAGGTTTGAATGCCGTCTTTGTCAAAATCAAAATCGACATCATTATTTTTCTGACAAACCATATCGAGGTGTGACTGAAGTACTACCGGTTTTCTGTCCTCCATTCCTGGTGTTGCAGGTTTTTTAATCAGTACATTTCCGGTTTCGTCAACTGAGGTTTCCAAACCGAGCGATTCGCCGAACTGCTTCATAAAAGCGATGATTTTCCCTTCTTTTTTTGAAGGTCTCGGAATTGCGTTCAGAGAGGAAAAATTCTTCCAAATCGATTTGGGCTCCATATTTAATATATCCATAACTGTATAATTTATTCAATGTTTAACCGGTCATTCTCTCAAAACCGAATGTTTAATCAGCAGAAAATTAAAAGAGATCCGATCGGTAAGATATCCTTAAGACTCAACAAAGCTACAAAATTCAACATTAAAAATTTGCAAAAAACAAAAACAGCACTGACTTTGCCAATGCTGTTTTCGATTTTAAATTGCTTTAAAATATTACTTAATTCTTCTGATAAAGCAATGTAACGCCTTCCTGTTCAGGCAAAAGTTTGCGGGCCTCGAGTACCAGCTTTCCTTTTCTTTCTTTGGCTTTCATATTCAGCCATCCGAAAATCCACGGAGTCAGTACAGATGCAAAAAACATCACGCCCCAAAATCCTACGGTTGCCATAATAAGGAAAAATAAAAATCCTAAGAACTGTGCCATATCTTCTGATTAAGTTTTACAAAAGTATAAATTTAATTTCAATTACAAAACGAAAATGAAAATTATCAGTTTAAAAGGTTTTTCGGCTAAGCTTTCTTAACTTTGAGCTTAATTTTCAAACAATCAGAGAATGGATTACAGAATAGAAAAAGACACTTTAGGTGAAGTGAAAGTGCCGGCAGACAGGTACTGGGGTGCGCAAACCGAAAGATCACACCATAATTTTAAAATCGGGCCCGAAGGTTCGATGCCAAAAGAAATCATTCACGCATTTGCGTTTTTGAAAAAAGCAGCCGCCTACACCAACTGCGAACTCGGCGTGCTGCCCGAATCAAAAAGAGATCTGATCGCAAAGGTTTGTGATGAGATACTCGAAGGAAAGCTCAACAGTGAATTTCCGCTGGTCATCTGGCAGACCGGTTCGGGAACCCAGTCCAATATGAATGTGAACGAAGTCATCGCAAATCGTGCACAGGTATTGTCGGGCGGAAAGATTGGAGAAGGCGAAAAAGTGCTTGCACCAAATGATGATGTGAACAAATCCCAGTCTTCAAACGACACCTTCCCCACTGCGATGCACATTGCATGTTACAGAATGCTGGTCGATAAAACGATTCCTGGTGTGGAACAATTGAGAGACACGCTCAAAAAGAAAGCAGAAGAATATAAGGATGTGGTCAAAATCGGACGTACACACTTTATGGATGCGACTCCGCTGACTTTGGGTCAGGAAATTTCGGGTTATGCCGCACAGCTTGACCACGGATTGAGGGCATTAAAAAATACGCTTGCCCATCTGTCGGAACTCGCTTTGGGCGGAACTGCAGTCGGCACCGGACTGAATACACCAAAAGGTTATGCGGTATCGGTTGCAAAACATATTGCACAGTTTACAGGTCTTCCGTTTGTGACCGCTGAAAATAAATTTGAAGCTTTGGCTGCACACGATGCGGTGGTTGAATCACACGGCGCATTGAAACAATTGGCAGTTTCGCTGAACAAAATTGCAAACGACATCCGAATGCTGTCATCCGGTCCGAGATCGGGTATCGGTGAAATTCATATTCCGGAAAATGAACCGGGATCATCGATTATGCCCGGAAAAGTCAATCCGACCCAGTGTGAGGCGATGACCATGGTGGCTGCTCAGGTGATGGGAAATGATGTTGCAATCACCATCGGCGGCGCACAGGGACAATTTGAACTGAATGTCTTCAAACCGTTGATGGCCTATAATTTTCTTCAAAGTGCAGAACTGATCGGTGATGCCTGTGTTTCGTTTGACATCCATTGTGCACAGGGAATCGAACCAAACAGAAAAAGAATCAAAGAACTGGTTGACAATTCACTGATGCTGGTCACCGCACTGAATACAAAAATCGGTTATTACAAAGCAGCCGAAATTGCACAGACCGCACACAAAAACGGGACCACACTCAAAGAAGAAGCGGTAAGACTGGGTTATGTGAGCGCCGAGGATTTTGACAAATGGGTCAGACCGGAGGATATGGTTTAGAGATTTTTTAGAATCAAATAATTTATTCGGCTGAGGTCTTTGTGGAACTTCGGCCGATTTTTTTTGATTCTATTAATGTAAATTTGGAGAACAATCAATAATCAGGATTTTAAATACATCGAATTCGGGGTAGTTAAAAATAAGGAAGGATCCAATCGCTTTTGAAATCTTTGTTATCCAATAATAATTTGAAGAAATTGAAATGATTTTTGGATAAAATACGGATACAATACAGATATTTGTTAATTGAAGAATCGCATTCACTCAAAATGTTTTGTCAGCCTGAAAGATTAAAAATACAATAAACAAGTCCATGAAAATCACCCAACTGATACTTCCAACCGATTCATTCACACTTACAACAGCACTGTCGGCAGATGAGGTGAAAAGGCGAATAACCGAAAACACTGAGCGCAAAAAATATGAATCCGAATCTGAATGGAATGGTCTGTTCAAAGACCGTTATATTGGTTTTATAAAAGATCACGGCTTCACTATGATTCAGTATTGGGAAGGAAACAATAGGAAATTTGAAATTCAGGCAGACGGGAAGCTGACGCCGGATGCGAGCGGGACAAGGGTCGAAATCAAAACCCAACTGGAATCAGCTTCAAAAACCATCGGAATACTGTTAATGGCATTTGCCTTATTTTTTCTTGTCTTGGGAATTTTGGTAAATCTGAAAGAAAACTCTGATGACTGGCTTGTGTTTTTCATTATCTTTCCGGCTATCATGATGGTCTTTTATGTCATATTGGTAACAACAATGTTCAAAGACGGAAATCAAAAATTAAAGGAGTTTCTGATCAGAATTTTGAATGCGGCTGAAGAGTGAAAACCGTAATTTGCTTCCCGCGCTTAATAATCTCAATATTTTTTTACCATGAAGGCATGAAGTTTATTAAGACTTTCATTAAGAAACTTAATTTCCTTAATTCTTTTTTATCCTAATCGTTTGAAATTATTCCATGCTTTTTCTCATTCTCTTTAGAATATTGACAATTAGGTGTAAACAATTTTGAGGATTCAGTAAAAAGTAATTACTTTGTAATTATAATTCAATAAAAATGGAACTGCCAGTTATCAATATCGGAAATTCAAAGGGAATCAGGATACCAAAAGCAATACTGGAGCAATACCAGATCAGCGATACCATAGAACTGATTTTGGAAAAGGGAAGAATTATCCTAAAACCAAAATCAAAACCCAGAAAAGGCTGGGCGAAATCTTTCAAGGAAATGCACGAAAGCGGAGACGACACGCTGCTGATCAATGATGTTTTTGATGATGAAACCTTTGAGGAATGGAAATAAAACAATACGAACTGGTGCTGGTAAATCTCGACCCTACGATGGGAAGCGAGATGAAAAAGACAAGACCGTGTGCTGTCATTTCACCCGATGAGATGAACAAATATCTTCAAACGATCGTCATCGCACCGGTCACCGGCAGTTCAAAACCGTATCCGACCAGAGTTGAAATCAAACAGCAGAAAACAAAGGGTTGGATCGTTTTGGATCAGATCAGAACAATAGATCGTGCAAGGATTGTTAAAAAATTGGGGCAACTGACAGCAAACGAGATTAAAACGGTCAAATCGGTGATTATGGAGACTTATGTCGCATAATCTTTTTCACTTCTTCAACCCCTCCCAGGTATCCAACAGACTTTTTGCAAATTCATCCAGTCGTTTTTCGTCTTCTTCGCTTGGATTGAGTTCGATCTTGAGCGGTTCTGCGCCTCTGACTGCGCCTGTTTTTTCAAACTGTTTGTCAAAATCATCAACCGATTTGCAGAAATATCCGTAAAATTCTTCACCCGAACCGGTGGCACCAAATACTCTTCCGGTCAAATCAACTTTCTCCAAATCAAAATAGAATCCGACAATCTCATCGGGCAGATCGCCACGTGAACCAAAGGTGTAGGTTGAAACCACACAGATGTCCGCATCCAGAAGATCTTTGGCATCAATCTGCTGACATTCGCTCAGTCTCACATCAACATTCAGTTTTTGAAAACTTTCGGCCAGATATTCCGCAATTTCTTCGGAATTTCCTGTCCAGCTGGCATATACAATGGTTGCTCTTGGCATAAATTCAATTTAAAAACAATCTGCAGGAAGTAAATTTTACAGATTTGAAATCAGTTCAAATTTAAGCTTTTTAAAAACCGAAACGAAAGACTTTTGACAGAATTGTCAGCTCAAAAATCGATTTTTTAATTCCCCAATTTATAAAAACGGGTCGGACGATATTTGTTGTCGATGGTCATTTCCTTTTTCAGATTTCCGTCATGGTCAAGCGAATAAACACCGTTGAAATTTCCGGGAACGCTGTTTGGAACCGCGATAAAAAGTTTGTCGTCAACAATCGAAAACACATTGATACGCGATGCCGGATTGGACGGCGGAATGTCAAGCAGATGATATTCATCCGGATGATTCGGATCAAATTCGTAATAAAACATTTTCAGACCGGTCAAAGTGCCGGTTTCCTCGCTTGAATCAAAAGGATAAGGTTCTTCAGAAATATGAAGATAGATTTTGTTGTTGTAAGAAATAATCGACTGAGCCACTCTTCCCGGACCGAACAAAGCTTCCACATCAATCATCCAATCCTGATCAAATTCGGTTTCGTTCTTTTTGATTCGAAAAATTTTTGACGGATTGTGCGGATAAAACTGATTCCAGCCCCATGAACAGAAATACAGATTTCCGTCCTCGTCCTTTGTGGTCGGATTGTTTTCAGACACAAAGAAACCAACTGTTTTTGCACCTTCGTACTGTATGATTTTTTCAAATGAAAAAGTCGGAATATCAATCACAGCCAGATAAAAATTATTTTCAGACTGACTGATCAGATTGAAATTTGCAGTTTCAAGAAAAACAACGCTCACATAGAGTTTGTCCTCTTTGTAATCCATCACCAGCGAACCGGTTCTGACCAGATTGTTTCCGTACGGATCCTGAAATTCGGCATCGGGTCTGAATGCTTCGATATAAGGTTTCAAATCCAAAGTTTCTTTGACCATCATCGTGGTCGGATCAAATTTCTGTATTGTCTGCTGACCCAGATCTTCGTTGTAAAAATAACCGGTATGATCATCAACAATACAAAGTTTTCTGGATGGAAACAGATTGTTTTTTCCGATAAAAATTTCGCTGTCAATAAACATTCGATTGTCTGTATTTAGCGTCAGGCGATAGATTCCGGGCGTTGAAGAATAACCCTTTTTATCTTTAGCCATGCTGAAAATATAATTCTTGAAAAAATTGTGACCCGACGAAGTTGAAGGATCAGAATTCACAAAAAGCGAATTGTTGTCGATCAGATCATATTTCATTTCAGGATCGATTTCGCTCAGATTGAAACTGAAAAATCGGGTGATATCCGGTGTGGTCGAATCTTCGGTTGCCAGCACATAATTAAAACTTGAAAAATCGGTTTTCGGCAGATTGTTTTCATCGTCAATATTGTCCAAAGTACACGAAAAAAACAGCAGTGTACTCAGAACCGAAAAGAAGCGATATGAAATTTTGATCTTCATTTTTCTATAATTTTTCATCAGAATCCGTAAGTCAGTTTCACCCTGAAATTCCTTCCCGGACTCTGCATTTTGAATTCATTGTAAATCTCACTGTTGAACAGATTCTTAACTTCGGCACTCACCGAAATATTGTTTTTGCCCAAATCTCTTGTATAAACAAATCCCAGACTGTGCAGATGCTGAACCGGTATGATCCGGCTGGTGTTGATCTTTGAATGTCCCCAAAGACCGAGGAATCCGTCGGGTTCAAACTGTTTTTCGATAAAATCGAGATAGTACTGGTGTACATACGAATAATCCCAAAAGAAAGACAGATCGGTGCTCAGATGCAGCAAATCCTTCAGATTGTACGAAAAACTGAGATTGGTATAATAAAAAGGCATATTTGCAATTCTCGCCTTTTTGTAATGCTGTCCGTTCAGCTGATTGTCTTTTGACGATTCCAGTCTGAAATCGTTCCAGGTCAGATTTCCGGCCAGTACAAAATTTTTGGTCGGATGATAAGTTATTTCAAATTCAACACCCAAACCTTTGACATGATCAAGATTCAGAAATTT